>JBEAOJ010000164.1:0-7681 GCA_041164985.1 Verrucomicrobiota bacterium
CTCGCCCCCTTTGGGGCTACCTTCGGTAGTCTATCCGATGCGTACCCACGCATACGTATTCCCGGCAAGCGGTGCCGCCCGTTGGGCAACGATTCCATCGTTGTCTTCCGCGCTCGTTCCCACGAGCTTGGTTCATAATTCATAATTCATCATTCATACTTTTCTTCCCATGCCCTCCATTCCCATCAAGACACCCGCCGAGATCGAGAAAATGCGCGCCGCAGGACGAGCCGCCGCCATCGTTCTCGATCGTCTTTCCAAGCTTGTCGCGCCGGGGGTTACCACCGGTGAAATCGACCTCAAGGCGGCCGAGTACATGGCGGAGTTGGGGTGCCGGAGCGCCTTCCTGGGATACCGCAAATTTCCCGGACAGATCTGCATCTCGGTCAACGAGGAGGTCGTGCACGGGATCGGTGGAAACAGGCGTCTTGCCTACGGGGATATTGTCAAGATCGACACGGGCGTGATTCTGGACGGGTGGATCGGGGACACCGCCACGACCGTCCCTTGCGGGGCCGTCGATCCCGAGACCGAGCGTCTCTGCACCGCTACCAAGCGCATCCTGGAGGGAGCGATTCCCTACGCCGTTGCCGGCCGCAGGTTGGGGGATCTTTCCAACTATATCGAGACCGAGGCGCTCAGGGAGGGGTTGGGCGTGGTCCGCGAGTTTGTGGGACACGGCGTCGGCCGCAGGCTCCATGAGGAGCCCCAGATTCCGAACTACGGCAGGAAGGGCTCCGGCCCCAAGCTCAAGGCCGGGATGACGCTTGCGATCGAGCCGATGATCAACCTTGGCGCGGAGGGTGTCCGGATCCTCGACGACGGCTGGACCGTGGTGACCGCCGACGGCAGGCCATCCTCCCATTTCGAGCATACGGTCCTGGTCACAGAAAATGAACCTGAGGTGTTGACATGCCTGCCTCCGATAGCTTAAAACACCACGCCCTAGTTGTAGAGAGACTGTCCATGGCACGCTTCCGAGTGGAGCTGGCCGGAGGCAGAAGAATGCCAGCTACGGTATCCGGACGACTGCGTTTGAGCTTCACGCGCATTGCTCCGGGACACCGTGTGATGATCAGCGTTTCACCCTACGACCTGAACCAAGGAACAATCATCCAGCGACTCCCGCAGTCACCATCCAGCCCTAGCCAATAACCCGACATTCCCCGACGCCAACACGTCGCTGATTTCACGCATGAAAGTCCGAGCTTCCGTCAAACGCCTTTGCGAAACCTGCAAGATCATCCGCCGCAACAACGTGGTGCGCGTGGTCTGCAAGAACCCCCGTCACAAACAGCGCCAGGGCTGATCACCTTTCCCCGGCACCCACACCACACATCCACGATCATGCCACGACTCCTCGGCGTAGAAATCCCCGGCGACAAGCGCATCGAAGCCTCGCTCGTTTACATTTACGGCATCGGCCCGAAGACCTCCAAGCGCGTCCTCGAGCAGGCCAACATCAACCCCGACACCCGCGCCAAGGAGCTCTCTCCCGAGCAGATCGGCTCGATCATCTCCGCCATCACCGCCCAGAAGGTCGTCATCGAGGGTGATCTCCGCCGCGAACTCCAGGGCAACCTGAAGCGCCTCCAGGCGATCAACTGCTACCGTGGCCTCCGCCACCGCCGCGGACTTCCCGTGCGCGGCCAGCGCACCCAGACCAATGCGCGCACCCGCAAGGGGCCCCGCAAGACCGTGGGCGTCGTCCGCGCCAAGGAATAATCCGCCCATCCCTAGCACCGCACATTCATGTCCGAAGAAACGCCCGTCAATCCCGAGACCCCGGTAACTCCCGAGGCTCCCGCCTCAGCCCCCGTTGCCCCTGCTGCTTCAACCGAGGCAGCAGCTCCCGCCGCGGAGAAGAAGCCCAAGGCAGCCAAGAAGAGCAAGGAGAAGAAGGTCGAGGAGGCCGCTCCCGCCGAACCCGTCAGCTTCAACCTCGACGATCCGATCGAGCCGCCCAACATCGTCAAGGCCAAGGGCAGCAAGAACATCACCCAGGGCATCGCCCACGTTCAGGCCACCTTCAACAACACCATCGTCAGCGTGACCGATCTCCGCGGGGCCGTCCTCGGATGGTCCAGCGCCGGCAAGATGGGTTTCAAGGGCTCCCGCAAGAGCACTGCCTACGCCGCCCAGATGGTTGCCCAGGATGCCTGCCGTCAGGCCATGGGCCACGGCCTCAAGGAGGTCGAGGTCCGCGTCAAGGGCCCCGGCTCCGGACGCGAGTCCGCAGTCCGCGCCATGCAGGCCATCGGCCTCGAGATCTCCGTCATCCAAGACGTCACCCCGGTGCCGCACAACGGATGCCGCCCTCCCAAGCAGCGCCGCGTCTGATCAGTTAACCCGGACCCGATCACCCATTCCCTAGACCCTAATTTACCATGGCCCGTTACACAGGACCCAAAACCAAAGTCAGCCGCCGCTACGGCGTTCTCCTCGCCGGATCGGCCCGTGCCTTCGAGCACAAGGCCTATCCCCCCGGCATGCACGGCCCCAAGGGCTCCCGCCGCAAGATTTCCGAGTATGGCACAGCCCTTGCCGAGAAGCAGAAGCTCCGCTTCCAGTACGGCGTGCTCGAGCGCCAGTTCCGCCGCTACTTCGAGACCGCTCTGAAGACCCGTGGCGTCACCGGCCTCATCCTTCTCCAACTCCTCGAGACCCGTCTCGACAACGTTGTCTACCGCATGGGCTTTGCCAAGACCCGCTCCGCCGCGCGTCAGATGGTTTCCCACGGCCATATCGCCGTGAACGGCCGCAAGTGCGACGTCTCCTCCGCGAACCTCAAGGTCGGTGATGTCGTCTCCGTCCGCCCCAAGGATGGCTCCAAGCGCCTTGCCCAGCGCGGTCTCGATCAGACCCAGATCGTCGAGGCTCCCGATTGGCTCCTGGTCGACAAGGAAGCCCTCAGCGGCAAGGTTGTCCGTATCCCGACCCGCGAGGAGATCAATCCCGTGGTCAACGAACAGCTGGTCGTGGAGTTGTACTCCCGCTGATCACCCGCGATTTTCAGAAGAGCCGCCCGGAGAAATCCGCGGCGGCTTTTTTGTTGCCGCGATTTCGCAACCGGTTCCCTTGCATGGCAGGGGAAGCGCTTCTACCATATGCAGATGCGCCCCATGACTCGCCTGATCGCGTTCCTGATCGCCGGGATCGTTGCGACGGCACTCTCATCGGCCCGTGCGAAGCCCGATGAAGTCCCAAAGGAGAAAGGTTTGCTAGACCGGCTCATGAATCCCGACCGCGCTTCCAAAAGCGCCTACGAAGGAAAGGTCTTCCACGCAAACGGTGCCTTTTCGGATCGAAAGTTCTCCACCAAGGAATTTGCGGGAAACAAAGAGTTTGCTTTCAAAACCTACGAGACCAAATCCTTCGCCGACTCCAAACGGAGTTGGCTCGGGAAACTCTTTCCGGAAAAGAAACTTCCGGAGAATCTTCAGGGGGCAAACCGTGACGCCACAAAGTCATTTGCCACCAAGGATGCACCCGTGAAGGAGTTTCCCGACGCAAACAAGAAGGATCCCTACGCGGGCAAGGATGCGTTCGAAACCAAGGAGGTGAGCCTCAAGGGAAAGAGCCAGGGAGCAATCGACAACGATCCTCACCTCCAGGAGGCCGTGAAGAAAGGACTCTCCATCGACGATGTCAGGAAACTGCTCAACAAGCCCGGAAGCAGCAGTCAGTGAACGACTGCTGTTTTTACGACGTTTCAAGGATATTGCTCGTGCGGCGCAGGAAAATTGCAGGGAGTATCGTTCCGATGAATCCCCAAGTTTCGACCCTTCCCAACGGGCTTCGCGTCGCCACCTGCGCGATGCCAGCCTCGCAGACCGTCGCCGTGGGCGTCTGGTGCGGCATCGGTGCCCGCCATGAATCCGCCCGAGTCGGGGGAATCTCCCATTTCCTCGAGCATCTTCTCTTCAAGGGCACGAAGAAGCGCACTGCCCGTCGGATCAGCGAAGAGATCGAGGGGGTGGGGGGAGACCTGAACGCCTACACCGCCGAGGAACGCACCTGCTACTACGCGGCGGCCTCCGCCGATCATCTCCAGCGCGTCACCGGGGTCCTCTCGGACATGTACTGCAACTCGCTTCTCAAAAGTGCCGAGGTGGAGAGGGAGCGGGGAGTGATTGTCGAGGAAATCGAGATGATCCGCGACGAACCGGCCCAGCATGTCCAGGAACTCCTGACCGCCGAGACATGGAGGGGAGCATCCCTTGCCCGTCCGATCACCGGCACGAAGCAGAGCCTCTCCTCCATCAGCCGTGCCGATCTTCTCACCCATCTGAAGTCCCATTACCATGCCGGCAGCACGGTTCTGACTGCGGCAGGGGCGGTCGAGCATGAGGAGGTGATGGAGCTTGCCAAACGCTTCCTCGGCAGGTTGCCGAAAGGATCATCTCCCCGACGACTCCCGCATCCCGGTCGCCAGGCATCCCCTCGGATCGTCATTGAGAAAAGGGAATCCCAGCAGACCCAGCTCGCGCTCTCATTCCGCGGTGTGGGGGCTAAGGATCCCCGACGCTACGCGGTCTCCCTGCTTCATGTCCTGCTCGGCGGAAACATGAGTTCCCGCCTATTCCAGGAACTGCGTGAGAAGCGCGGTCTCTGCTACTCTGTCAGCACTTCCCTCTCGACCCATTCCGATTGCGGAGCCTTTGAAGTCGCGCTCGGATTGGACGGGGAGAATGTGGAGAAGGCGCTCGGTTTGATTCTCAAGGAATGCGAGCGGATTGCCTCAAAGGGCCCTTCGGTTGCCGAGCTGAAGCGTGCCTGCGATTACTCGATCGGAACCAGTCGGATGGCTCTGGAGCGTGCCGCCACACAGAACTACCGACTCGGCACCTCCCTCCTGACCTACGGGAAGATCATCCCCCCCGAGCAGGTCTACGAACGCCTGGCCAAGGTGACTCCGGAAGAGATCCGCGTGGTCGCCTCGCAGGTTTTCAACCGCCGGACCCTCTGCCTCGCGATGGTAGGTCCCGGGCCGTCAAGGGCAGCGCTCCAACGAATGATACCATGGACATGATTTCATCATGGTAATTTTATGATGACCCGCGTTGGGGTTGCCAGAAGAGGCATCCTCGATTTCGTTCTTTAGGTGGGGCTCGTCTTTGAACGATCCTAGGGGATGTCCATTTCACAAACCAGCACTGACACCTCCCCGGCTCCGAAAATCAGACCCGGACAGGAGGTCTCCCTGGAGATCAATGATCTCGCGTTCGGCGGAAAGGGGGTCGGCCGCATCGGCGGAATCGCCTGCTTTGTCCCCGGCGTGATCGATGGGGAGAAGGTCGGCGCGCGTGTCCGCAAGGTGAAGTCGCGTTTACTGGAGGCTGATCTGCTGGAGGTGACCGAGTCCTCGCCGCACCGGATTCCCGCCCCGTGTCCTGTTTTCCTGAAATGCGGAGGCTGCGCCTACCTGCACATCGATTATTCCCATCAGCTCCGCATCAAGGAGACACAGCTTTGCGAGGCGCTGCGGCGACTGGGAGGGCTTACCGATCCTCCTGTGGCCGCGATGATTCCCTCGCCGGAGCCTTACGGTTACCGAAACCGGATCACCGTCCATGTCCGAGATGGGAAGGCCGGGTTCTTCGAGCAGGGGTCGAACCGCGTCGTTCCCGTGACCAAATGCCTGATCGCCTCCGGCGAGGTCGATCTCGGATTTCAGGATCTGTTGAAGTCCCGCCCGAGGGACGGGGACTACCTGATCGGCGAGAAGAAGCGCTATGGCGGCTTCCGTCAGGTGAATAACGCCGTGGCTGAGATCCTCAAGAAGACGGTCCGCGAAGCGGTCAGGCCCGCCGGGGATGACCATCCGATCCGTGAACTGCTGGTGGATGCCTATTGCGGCGCGGGGTTCTTCGCTCACGAACTGCAGGGTCTCTTCACCAAGGTGATCGGGATCGAGCGATCGATCGCCTCGGTGGCGATGGCGAGTCGCCAGGCGGCGGAGAACGAGGAGTATCTCGCCGGCGACGTCGAGCAGATGCTCCATGCGGCCCTCTCGGCCGGATCATCCGCAGGCACCGTGCTCCTGCTCGATCCTCCCTCGGAGGGATTGGCGGAGCTTGCCACGCAGACGATCCTGGAGCGCCCTCCCGCGAGAATCGTCTATGTCTCGTGTAATCCGGCGACGCTTGCCCGGGATGCCAGGCGCCTGGCTGAGCGCTACAGGCTCCTTCAGGTCACACCTCTCGACATGTTCCCGCAGACGGCCGAGATTGAGTCGGTTTCCGTTTTTCAACTCATTCCATGATCACGCGACGCTTCGGCCGGACCGGCCTCGAGATGCCCGTCCTCTCCTGCGGAGGGATGCGCTACCAGCACAGTTGGAACGACAAGGATGCCGGCGGGATCACGCCCGAGGGGCAGGCCAACCTCGAGGAGTGCATCCGCAAGGCCCTCGCCTCCGGCATCAACCACATCGAGACCGCCCGTGGCTACGGCACCTCGGAGGTCCAGTTGGGAAAAATCCTTCCCCGTCTTCCCCGCGGGGAAATGATCATCCAGACCAAGGTCGCCCCGTCCTCCGCCGCGGACTTTCGGGCGACCTTCGATCAGTCGATGCGCAACCTGCAGTTGGGACATGTCGACCTTCTCTCCATCCACGGGATCAACAACCGGGAGTGCTGGGAGGAGACGATCCGCCCCGGCGGGGCGCTCGAGGCGGCGCGGCGGATCATCCATGAGGGGAGGGCCACCTTCCTCGGTTTCTCGACGCACGCCCCGTGCGATCTCATCGAGGAGATCGTGGAGAGCGATGCCTTCGACTATGTGAACCTCCATTGGTATTTCATGAACCGCACCAACTGGAGTGCCGTCGAGGCGGCCACCAGACATGACATGGGGGTCTTCATCATCAGCCCCACGGAGAAGGGGGGATGCATGCACCAACCCTCGGAGAAGCTCTCCGGTCTCTGCTCCCCCTACTCGCCGATGGTCTTCAACGACCTCTACTGCCTCATGCATCCCGAGGTCCACACGCTGAGCATCGGAGCCGCACGGCCTTCGGATTTCGACGAGCATCTGAAGATCCTTCCCCTCATGGAACACAAGGAGACCTGGGATCGGGTCCGCGAAGTTGCGGGGCGCCTCGAGGAGGAGTTTCTACGGATCAACGGATCTCTCATGCCGGCGCGCTGGGATCGGGATCTCCCACCCTTCGGGGAGGTGCCGGGCGGGATCAATCTTCAGGAGATCGTGAGGCTCCGGGCACTCGACCGGGCCTTTGACATGCAGACATACGGGAAGCTCCGTTACAACCTGCTTGGGAACGGCGGGCATTGGTTCCCCGGTATCAATGCCGCGGAGTTCGACGAGGCCGCGATCGGAGAGATCGGCAGGAAGGCCGGATACCCCTCGTTGGTAAACATCCTGCACGAAGCCCATGACCGCTTCGGCGATGCACCCCGTAAGCGGCTCCAGCAGAATGACTAACAGGGGAATGAATCAGGAACGCAGAAAATCAGGAAAAGAGTTGATAAAAGATCTGACAAGCAGCAAACGTGGACTTAATGCAGTCGCTGCGTTGACTTTTTAACCTACATTCCGCAGTTGAGAAGAGGTGGGATCCTTGGAAGGTGTTGGTATGACGGGAGTTGATGAAGAAGAAGCCAGAGAGGAAGGTTCACCCAACGGGTGAAGATCAATTTGTGTTTCCAACGGCTGGAGG
>JBEAOJ010000165.1:0-3880 GCA_041164985.1 Verrucomicrobiota bacterium
AGGAAAATAGCAATTATGTGCCAAAAAAGTGTCCGTGGTGATGCGGAAATATCACCATCGGGCCCTTTGTCCCGAAGAGGATCGGAGGAGGAGTGAATAGGAGTGTCTACCATGCCAACCAACTGGGATTCTTGCTCTTTCTTCGGTTGCAGTTGCTTCGGTCTCTCAGCTGTTCCCTTTGCCGATTTCGCTCCCTCATCATCATACGGACTGCTTCGCAGGTTATTGATGGATCTTTACTACTGCAAAACTGATCAACCCTTGTAACTTACCTCATCTTTTTGCTCCTCCCCATGCCCATCACCCACCTCTGGTCCCGTATCTCCTCCGTGAAATGGGAGGACGCCTGGATCGAGCGGCTCCGGTTTGCAGGAGAGCAGAATCTGGTCATCAAGAAATTCCCCGCTTCCCGATCGATACGGCTCGATCTCTACACCGGCGCGACCACCGCAAAAAAACTGAAGTCGGCATTCGGCGGCACCGTGCGTCCCTTCGACGCGGCGGGATGGCAGCCCCCCGCTCCGAAAATCACCGATCCGCTCCGCGTCGCGGGCCAACTCCGCATCTACCGTGACCGGGAGCTTTTCAAGAAAGAGAGGGCGACCGGCAAAGGACTTCCGCTGCTGATCCCAAGCGGCATGGCCTTCGGCACCGGTGAGCACGCCACCACGGCCCGCTGCCTCCAGTTGCTTGTGGAGGCAGCAGCCCCGCTCCGTGCCTCCGGCGGGAAGTGGTCGATGATCGACCTCGGATGCGGTTCGGGGATCCTGGCACTCGCCGCCGAAAAGCTCGGTGCCGGGAAGATCCTTGGCTGCGACTTCGACGAAGCCTGCGTCCGCATCTCCAAGGAGAATGCCCTGCTCAACAAGCTCCCCCTCGCCCGATTCCTGAAGGCCGACGTGCTGCGCTGGAAGCCCCCGGGAAAGAAAGGGGCCTACGACATCGTCGCGGCAAATCTCTACTCGACCATCCTCACCGCAGCTTTCGCGATGATCGTGGAAGCGATCAAGCCCGGCGGCGTCCTGATTCTCTCGGGCATTCTCGCGGTGGAGGAGAAGACGATCGTCGACACCTTCTCCTCCCTCCGCCATGTGAAGACCCTGAAGCGGGGCAAATGGGCGGCCATCATGCTCCGCAAGGGTGGCGGACGAACGCCGCGCTGAGCCGGATCAGAGAGACCGGAAAGGTCTAGTGATGGTGGCCGCCGGGGCCGTGGACATGCCCGTGGGCGATTTCCTCGGCGGTCGCGGCGCGCACTTCACGGACCGTGATGTCGAAGTGGAGCGTCATCCCGGCCAGGGGATGGTTTCCGTCGAGCGTCACCTTGTCCCCCTCGATCTTGGAGACGACGACGATCTGCTCTCCCTCGTCGTTGGAGGCTTCCAACTGCATTCCCTCTTCCAGATCTTCGCCACCCTCGATCTGATCCGCGGAGACCACGGCGATCTTCCCTGGATCGGTGAGTCCATAAGCTTCCTCGGGCGAGACGGTCACGCTGAAAGCGTCCCCCGCCTTCTTCCCCTCCATGACTTTTTCGAGTCCCTTCACGATCTGGCCCTCGCCATGCAGGTAGGCAAGGGGTCCTCCATCCTTAGAGGAGTCGATGACATCCTTCTCGTCGTCGGTGAGGGTGTAGTCGAAGAGGACGACGGAGCCGTTGGTGATGGTCATGGAAAAAGGAAAGGGGCGTGGTGAATTGTCAGGAGTGAACGCGCGCTAGCCGGCGTAGGGATACCGCAAGAGGGGGTGATTGAACGCGAAGGAAGCGATTGGGGCAAGGGTGGCAATGGGAGGGGCTTCAATGCCTCTTCCTGCTCAGCATGATTTCATTACCTTCTGGATCGGCGCACATCGCCAGATGAGGTGGCTCGCCGTTCTCCGGTTGAGGTTCGCGGAGAAGTTGGCCGCCTGCGGAGACGATTTCCGCAGCTCCCGCCACGACATCGGGCACTTGAAAGCTCAGACCTGTCCAGGTGCGCTTTCCTTCCCCTCCGCCATGGATTCCAATGATGCCGTCGCAGATGGAGACCTCGCTGATCACTTCATTCTGCTTGAGCACGGAACCACCGAAGACGTCGGTGTAGAATTTCACGGCGCGGTTCATGTCTGCTGCCCAGATGGTGTACTTGAGTCGCTCGACTTTCATGCGGTCGTGATGGGATTTGATCAGGGATTCCTCAGGCCTTTGTGTAAACCTCCGCGCCCTGCTTCACGAACTCGGCGGACTTCTCCTCCATGCCCTTCTTGAGGGCTTCTTCTTCGGAGAGGTTTTGGGCGGCCGCATACTTCCGAACATCTTCACTGATCTTCATGGAGCAAAAGTGCGGACCGCACATGGAGCAGAAGTGGGCTGACTTGGCGCCCTCCTGCGGCAAGGTCTCGTCGTGGAATTCGCGCGCGGTGACGGGATCGAGGCCAAGGTTGAACTGATCCTCCCAGCGGAACTCGAAGCGGGCCTTGCTCAGCGCATTATCGCGATACTGGGCGCCGGGGTGCCCCTTCGCCAGATCGGCGGCGTGGGCGGCGATCTTGTAGGTGATGACGCCATCCTTCACATCCTTCTTGTTCGGCAGGCCGAGGTGTTCCTTCGGAGTGACGTAGCAGAGCATGGCGCAGCCGTACCATCCGATCATGGCGGCGCCGATGCCACTGGTGATGTGGTCGTAGCCGGGGGCGATGTCGGTGGTGAGGGGGCCGAGCGTGTAGAAGGGGGCCTCGTGGCACCACTCGAGCTGCTTGGCCATGTTCTCCTCGATCATGTGCATCGGAACGTGGCCGGGACCCTCGTTCATGACCTGGACTCCCTTGGCCCAGGCGCGCTCGGTGAGTTCGCCCTGCACCTTGAGTTCGCCGAACTGCGCCTCGTCGTTGGCGTCGGCCACGGAGCCGGGACGGAGTCCGTCTCCGATCGAGAAGCTGACATCGTAAGCTGCCATGATGTCGCAGATGTCGTCCCAGTGGGTGTAGAGGAAGTTCTCCTTGTGATGGGCGAGACACCACTTGGCCATGATCGATCCGCCGCGGCTGACGATGCCGGTCATGCGCTTGGCGGTGAGCGGGACGAAGCGCAGGAGCACTCCCGCGTGGATCGTGAAGTAGTCGACGCCCTGCTCGGCCTGCTCGATCAGGGTGTCCCGGAAGATCTCCCATGTCAGATCCTCGGCCTTGCCGTTCACTTTCTCCAACGCCTGATAGATCGGCACGGTTCCGATCGGGACGGGTGAGTTTCGGAGGATCCACTCGCGGGTGGCATGGATGTTCTTCCCGGTGGAGAGATCCATGACGGTGTCGGCGCCCCACTTGGTGGCCCAGCGCATCTTCTCGACCTCTTCCTCGATGGAGGAGGCAACGGCGCTGTTGCCGATGTTGGCGTTGATCTTCACCAGGAAGTTGCGCCCGATGATCATCGGCTCGAGCTCCGGATGGTTGATGTTTGACGGGATGATGGCGCGGCCGGCGGCGACCTCGGAGCGGACGAACTCCGCGGTGATCTGCTCGGGTATGCGTTGAGGGAACCGAGCGAAGATCGAGGGAGTGTAGGGGCTTTCGGGGCGCTGGCCGGAACCGGCGTGCTGCTTGTCGAGTTCGTTGCGGACGATGTCCCCCGATAAATCCCCGATCCTTGCAGCCCTGAATCCCAGCTCCGAACTCCCAGCTGCCATGCTTTGTCTCCCCATGTTCTCGCGGATGGCGATGAATTCCATCTCGGGGGTGATGATTCCCTGACGGGCATACCAGAGCTGGGTGACCGGGTGGCCCGCCGAGGCGCGGCGAGGCTTGCGCTGGGCACTCTTGAGTCCCGGGAACTCGATCAGGCGGTTCCGCTCGGCGGTGCTGGCGAATTCGGCATGCTTGCCCGAGAGGTAGCCGTTGTCCATCG
>JBEAOJ010000166.1:0-6078 GCA_041164985.1 Verrucomicrobiota bacterium
TCAAGATGCGTACCCAACTCGATCTGAGAGGCCCTATCCCGACCTGCATCCACATCACCGGAGCCCGCAAGGCCGATTTTCACTTGCTCGACAACCTGCTCTTCGAGGCGGGGGCCTTCTATGTGATGGACCGCGGCTACATGGACTTTGCTCGGTCGTTGCTTTGGATTTGCAACGGCCTTTAAACGATCAAATCAGCGGTTCCCAAGAAAAAAATCAAGAAATCTCTTGTCCTTGGGGGGCTATTCAGCTTTTATTGCCACCCTTTTTCGCCGGAACCGGCGTAAAAAAACCCTTCCGCAGACTCCTTCATCACTTTCCAAACTACGAACCATGGCCAAAGAAATCACAGGACAGATCAAGCTCCAGATCCCCGCCGGACAGGCCAATCCCGCACCTCCGGTCGGTCCCGCGCTCGGTCAGCAGGGTGTCAACATCATGGCTTTCTGCAAGGAGTTCAACGCCGCCACGCAGAAGCAGGCCGGTGACATCCTTCCCGTCGTCATCACCGTCTACAAGGACAAGAGCTTCACCTTCATCACCAAGGCACCTCCCGCCGGAGTCCTTCTCAAGAAGGCCGCCGGCATCGCCTCCGGATCCAAGGAGCCGAACAAGACCAAGGTCGCCAAACTCTCCAAGAAGCAGGTCATGGATCTCGTGAAGATCAAGATGAAGGACATGAACGCCCGTTCCGAGGAGGCCGCCTTCCGCACCCTCTGCGGCACCGCCCGCCAGATGGGCATCGAGATCGAAGCATAGAGGCGAGGCTTAATTTTCACCGAAACCCAAACCGCAGGAGGTCTCCGGACCGCTTGAACTGCAACCCACATGCAAAACAAACGCAGCAAACGCTACCGCGCCGCCCACGCTCTCGTCGAGCAGGGCCGCAAGTATCCCCTGAGCGACGCCCTCGGCATCCTCAAGAAGATGCCTCCCACCAAGTTCGACCAGACGGTCACCGTCTCGATCCGACTGGGGGTTGATCCGAAGCAGAGCGACCAGATGGTCCGCGGCACCTGCCCCCTTCCCCATGGAAGCGGCAAGAATGTCCGCGTCCTGGTCTTCGCCTCCGGTGCAGCGGCAGCCGCGGCGCAGGAAGCGGGAGCCGAGTACGTCGGCTTCGAGGATCTCCTCAAGAAGGTCCAGGGTGGATTCGCCGACTTCGACGTCGCCATCGCCACCCCGGCCGCAATGACCGAGGTCCGCAAGCTCGGCAAGGTGCTCGGACCCCGCGGACTCATGCCCAACCCCAAGACCGGCACCGTCAGCGACGACACCGCCAAGGCCGTGCAGGAAGTCAAGGCGGGCCGCGTGGAGTTCAAGCTCGACAAGAACGCGAACATCGCCGTTCCCGTCGGTAAATTCTCCTTCACCGAGGCACAGCTCCTCGACAACGGACGCGCCGTCATTGACGCGGTCGTCAAGTCCCGTCCGGCCACGGCCAAGGGCGCCTTCGTCGAGTCTGTCACCCTCGCCGCCACGATGCTTCCCGGCATCCAGGTGGACGCCGCTCCCTTCCTGAAGAACTAACCTCAACCAAGGCAACCAAGGACCACCACCATGCGCCCCGAGAAACCCACGATCGTTGAGGACGTCAAGCTGCGCCTCAATAATTCCCCGTTCCTCATCGTCGTCGATTACGGCGGGATGAACGTCGAGCACTTCGCCGAACTCCGCACCCGCCTCGGCGGATCCGGAGCCTCGCTGACAGTCATCAAGAACACCTTCCTGCGCCGTTCCATCAAGGATGCCGGGCTCCCCGGGCTCGACGCCCACCTGACCGGCCAGACCGCCTTCGTGACCGGCGAGAAGGACATCTGCGGAGCCGCGAAGATCCTCAAGACCTTCTCCGCCGAGTTCGAGAAGCCGAAGATCCGCGCCGGCATCCTCGACAATGCGATCCTCGAGACCGCCCAGGTCATCGCCCTGGCCGACCTTCCCTCCAAGGAAGTCCTCCAGGCCCAGCTCCTCGGTCTGCTCCTCATGCCCGCCACCAAGCTGGTCCGCACGCTCAACGAGCCGGGCGCCAGTCTGGCCCGCGTGCTCCAGGCCAAGGTCAAGGCCGCGGAGTAATCCGCGGATCCCTTCGCATCACCGCAATCCCAACCCTTTAACCGAAAAAAATTTCTCCCGGCGTACGAAGCCACGACGGGTGAAGGAACAACAACACGGCAACAAGTCGGGCCGGCGGCTGCCGGTCTCAAATGTCCTGAGGCTTCGGGACGCGACATTGCCAAACTCCAAACAACACCATGTCAGACACCAACACCATCGTTGACCAGCTCAGCAACCTCACCGTTCTCCAGATCGCCGACCTCGTGAAGGCCCTTGAGGAGAAGTGGGGCGTGAGCGCCGCCGCCCCCGTCGCCGTTGCCGCCGCCGGTGGCGCAGCCGCCGGAGCACCCGCCGCCGCAGCCGAGGAGAAGACCTCCTTCGACGTCATCCTGACCGATGCCGGATCCAACAAGATCGGCGTCATCAAGGAAGTCCGCGCAGCCGTCCCCGGACTCGGTCTTGCCGAGGCCAAGGCCCTTGTCGAGAGCGCTCCCAAGGCGATCAAGGAAGGCGCTTCCAAGGAAGAGGCCGACGAGATCAAGAAAAAGATCGAGGCCGCCGGCGCCAAGGTCGAGATCAAGTAGTCCTTCCAGGACTGCGCGTTCTCACGCGATTCCTATCCGGTCATCGTGTTCATCGGGAGAGATCCCTGTTGACACGGTGGCCGGTGACGCGTAAAAGAAAAAGTTCTACCCGTCCCGAGCCCTGTACCACGGCACCACGCTATCTAGACCAGCAACCACTTCCGCCGCCCGTGCGAATTCATTGAAGAATTCAGCAGCAGGCGGCTCTTTTGCCTTCCGATTTTCCTGTCTCCCCCCGGAGTCAACAACCCCTTCTCCTGCTTCAGGGAATCCTTCCCTGAGGTAAGAGGCCGCCGCATCGGCACCATCTGCGAACACCACGCGAACCAACCGCGCGACCAACCCGACCCTGATCCATGTCTGACCGTATCTCCTTCGGAAAACTGCACGAGGCCATCCAGCCGCCCAACCTCATCGAACTGCAGATCAAGTCGTACGAGGAATTTTTCCAGACGGGTGTCGAGCCATCCAAGCGGAAGAACGTAGGCCTTCAGGCCGTCTTCCGCGAGTTCTTCCCCATCTACGGATTCGAGGAGAAGTCCTCGCTCGACTTCGTCAGCTACCAGCTTGAGGAGCCCAAGATCGGCCCCGTGGAGTGCCAGATCGACGGCCAGACCTACAGCGCCCCCCTCTATGTGACCTTCCGCTACAAGGACGAGCGCTCCACCAAGGAGGAGAAGGTTTACATGGGCGAGATCCCGCTCATGACCAATGCGGGCACCTTCATCGTCAACGGCGCCGAGCGCGTCGTTGTCAGCCAGTTGCACCGCTCTCCCGGCATCTGCTTCGAGTCCGACGTCCACCTCAACGGCAAGCTGCTCCACGGCTTCCGCATCATTCCCGACCGCGGCTCGTGGACCGAGGTGCAGTTCGACACGAACGACCTCCTCTACGTCTACCTCGACCGCCGCAAGCGCCGCCGCAAGTTCCTTGCGACCACCTTCCTCCGCGCCCTCGGCTTCCCGACCGACGAGGAGATCGCCGCCCTCTTCTACAAGATCGAGTCCCTCAAGCTCAGCGACAAGCTCGACGAGGAGGAGATCAGCACCAAGGTCCTGCTCGCCGACGTCCGCGAGGGTGACGCCATCATCGCCCGCGCCTACGAGCCGCTGACCCCAGCCGTCATCCGCGACCTCATCCGCGCCGGCCACACCACCGTCAAGGTGATCGACACCAAGGAGGACGACACCATCGTCAAGTCCCTCAAGCGCGATCCCGCCCACAACGAGGAGGAGGCACTCAAGGACATCTACCGCAAGCTCCGCCCCGGCGATCCCCCGACCGTCCAGAACGCCCGCGGCATGCTCAAGCGCCTTTTCTTCGACGCCAAGCGTTACGACCTCGGCCGCGTCGGCCGTCACAAGATCCAGCAGAAGCTCGGCCTCGATCCCAAGATCGACGACCGGATCCTCCGCAAGGAGGACATCGTCGAGTCGATGCGCTATCTCCTCAAGCTCCGCAAGGGCGACGGGATGCTCGACGACATCGATCACCTCGGCAGCCGCCGCGTCCGCACCGTCGGCGAACTTCTCGCCAACCAGTGCCGCGTCGGTCTCTCCCGCACCGAGCGCCTCGTCCGCGAGCGCATGGCGCTTTACGATCCCTCCGTCGATCACATCACCCCGCAGAAGCTCATCAACCCGAAGTCGCTGAGCGCCGTCGTGCGTGATTTCTTCGGCCGCTCCCAGCTGAGCCAGTTCATGGATCAGACGAACCCGCTCTCCGAGCTCACCCACAAGCGCCGTCTCTCGGCCCTTGGACCCGGGGGACTCTCCCGCGAGCGCGCCGGATTCGAGGTCCGCGACGTGCATCCCTCGCACTACGGCCGCATCTGCCCGATCGAGACCCCGGAAGGTCCGAACATCGGTCTGATCAGCTCCCTGAGCACCTACGCCCGGGTCAATGATTTCGGCTTCATCGAGACCCCGTACCGAAAGGTGGTCAACGGCAAGGTGACCGACGAGATCGAGTACCTCACCGGCGACCGTGACGAGAACTTCTACGTCGCCCAGGCGAACTCACCGGTCGACAGCAAGGGCAAGTTCCTCGGCGAGACCGTCTCCTCGCGTTTCCGCGGCGACTTCGTCGAGATCGAGCCCGAGAAGGTCCAGTACATGGATGTCTCGCCCAAGCAGCTCGTCTCCGTAGCCGCCGGCCTCATCCCCTTCCTTGAGCATGACGACGCCAACCGCGCGCTCATGGGCTCGAACATGCAGCGCCAGGGCGTGCCTCTCCTGATCTCGGATGCCCCGATCGTCGGAACCGGCATGGAGGGCCGCGTCGCACGCGATTCCCGCGCCGTGATCGTCGCCGACTCCAACGGCAAGATCGCCTCCGTCGACGCCCAGCGCATCATCGTCACCAAGGACGGCGAGCTCCCCGAGGGCAAGAAGAAGATCAAGAGCGATCCCGAGAGCGGGGTCTATGTCTACGAACTGCGCAAGTTCATGCGCTCCAACAGCAGCACCTGCATCAACCAGAAGCCCATCGTCAGGAAGGGGCAGACGGTCAGGAAGGGTGACGTGCTGGCGGACGGCCCGAACACCGAGAACGGCGAGCTCGCGCTCGGCCGCAACGTGCTCGTCGCCTTCATGCCCTGGAACGGCTACAACTTCGAGGACGCCATCCTCATCTCCGAGCGCGTCGTCAAGGAGGACATCTACACCTCCATCCACATCGACGAGTTCGAGTGCGGAGCCCGCGACACCAAGCTCGGCCCCGAGGAAATCACCCGCGACATCCCGAATGTCAGCGAGGAGGCCCTGCAGAATCTCGGACCCGACGGCGTCATCCGCATCGGCGCCGAGGTGAAGCCCGGCGACATCCTCGTCGGCAAGATCACCCCGAAGAGCGAGACCGAGCTTGCCCCCGAGGAGCGCCTCCTGCGCGCCATCTTCGGCGAGAAGGCGGCCGACGTGAAGGACACCTCCCTGCTCGTCCCCTCCGGCACCTACGGCATCGTCATGGACGTGCGCGTCTCCTCCAAGGAGAAGGCCACCAAGATCAAGATGACGCCCGCCGAGTCGAAGCGTCAGCAGAAGATGATCCAGGACGATCACAAGAAGCGCAAGGACGAGCTCTTCGAGCAGCTCACCGAAGGGCTTGCCAACGTCCTGCTCGGCGAGAAGATCCCTCTCGACGTCGTCAACGGCGAGACCGGCGAGATCATCATCCCCGCCAACCGCAAGATCACCAAGATGCTCCTGCGCAAGCTGGCCGGCGTCTACAACGTGGTCGAGATCGACCCGAGCCCGATCCGCAACAAGATCCGCGAGATCATCGGACAGTTCGAGCACCGCTTCGCCGATCTCGAGAACGAGAAGGAGGAGAACCTCGGCCGCGTCGAGAGCGGCGATGACGTCGATCCCGGCATCATCAAGCAGGTCAAGGTCTTCATCGCCAGCAAGCGCAAGCTCTCCGTCGGTGACAAGATGGCCGG
>JBEAOJ010000167.1:0-5314 GCA_041164985.1 Verrucomicrobiota bacterium
TGCGAGGGTTGGAAATTCCCGAAGCCGAGATTGAGCCAGCTCCGGGCACCGAAGACCTTCACCCCGATGAAGAAGACCAGGATCAGCAGAATGACGCTGAGGATGTAGATGGGAACGGCGCCGATCCGGACCCACTGGTAGTCGTTGAAGGCGACAAAAAAGAAGACAGGGATGCAGATGAGCATCCACCGGATCTGGCTGGCCCAGAACGGGGTGTCGCGCATCCAGGTGGCGCTGTAGATGGCATAGATGCCGAAGGCGGAGAGTGCCAGCATCAGGATGAAGAGCGGCTTGTTGAGGGCACGGAACTTGCGGGCGAGCAGAAGGGTGTTCATGAAAGGGTCAGGCCTCGATCCGTGGAACGGCGGCAAGCAGTTCGCGGGTGTAGGGATCTTCGGGGTGTTCTAGCACCCGGCGTGCGTCGCCTGATTCGACGATCTTCCCGCGGTGCAGCACGATGACCGAGTCGCTGATGTGCTCGACCACGGCCAGGTCATGGGCGATGAAGAGCAGGGCGATGCCGAGTTCCTCCTGAAGATCCTGGAGCAGGTTCACGATCTGTGCCTGAACGCTGACGTCAAGGGCGCTCACCGGTTCGTCGCAGATCAGGAACTCCGGTTCGACCGCCAAGGCGCGGGCAATGCCGATGCGCTGGCGCTGGCCGCCGCTGAACTCGTGCGGATGGCGTCCCATCATTTCCGGTTTGAGGCCGACACGTCGGAGGAGGGCTGCGACGCGGTCGGCGCGTTGCGCGCCATTGAGTTCGCGGAAGTGGATCTCCAGTGCCTCTCCGATGATCGCTCCCACGGACATGCGCGGATTGAGCGAGCCGAAGGGATCCTGAAAGATGTATTGGATCCGGCGGCGCAGGGGGCGGAACCGCTTCTCCGTCATCGGGAGGATCGATTCGCCTTTCCAGAGGACTTCGCCGGAGGTTGCAGGGATCAGTTTGACCAGCGTCCTGCCGATGGTTGTCTTGCCGCTTCCGCTCTCTCCGACAAGGCCGACGGTCTTGCCGGCTGGAACCGTGAAGCTGACGCCGTCGACCGCCTTGAACACACCGGTCTGCCGGCGTAGCAACCCTCCGCGCACCGGGAAGTGAACCTTGAGGTCGCGGACCTCCAGAAGAGGTTTGGTAGTCGCGTCGCTCATTGGCGGCATCCTTTCTCCAGAATCGCGATGAAGGAAGGGGCGTCGGGGGCCCCGATCAGTTCACACATCGAGGATGATTCCATGCAGACCCGCGACATCGCTCCGAGAATACGGAGATACTCGTTGTTGAGGGCTCCGGGAATCGCAGCGACAAAGACCAGGCGCACCTTTGTTTCCTGACCCGGAATCATGATGCCTGCTTCGCTGCGTCCGGCCGCAATGACCAGATCGGAGACGCTTTCCGAGCGGCAGTGATGGAGGAAAGTCGCGGAGGGAGTCTCCCCGAGGGAGTTGTCGGGTATGGTTGAGGCGAGGGTGGTCCTGAGTTTTTCCCAATCCTTCACCCGCTCATCCCCTCGCAGTGCCGCGAGGATCTCCTCCACGGCATCGCGATGACCGGAGGCCTTGAGTGAGAGGTTGATGTCCTTCGTGCGAAGGGAAGAGGCCAGAGTGCTCATCGGGTGGTCACACGTTGCTGCCGCTCCATTTGAGCTTCTGGCGGAGGATGTCGGGGAAGGTGGTGCCGGGCATCATCGCGAGCGGCAGGGTCTGCGGGGAGAGGCGCAGGATGACTTTTTGGGCGGGACTGAGCGCATGAGGCGCCCTTCCGTCGATGGAAACGAAGACCTCCTTGTTTCCGACCGAGCCGATCTCGACCCCGCTCTTGTCGGAGATGACCAACGAACGGTTGCTGAGCACGTGGGGGCAGATCGGCGTGATGACGAGCGCTCCGCTGTCGGGCATCAGGATCGGGCCCCCCGCGGCAAGCGAGTAGGCGGTGGAGCCGGTGGGTGTCGCCACGATGAGTCCGTCCGCATGGTATTCGGTCAGCGGGGCGCCGGAGACGGAAGCCTGGAGCTTCACGAGCTGGGAGCGCTCGCCGCGGCTGATGGTGACATCATTGAGGGCCCTCTCCAGCGGGGTGATTCCTTCCGGCCCGGCAATCTCGACGTCGAGGAGGCTTCGGTGGCTGAGCAGGTAGGTTCCGGAAAGGAGGGTGTCGATCGCGCGGATGTATTCGTCGGAACCGACGCAGGTCAGGAATCCGAGGGAGCCGATGTTGATGCCGAAGACCGGACGGATATGGCCTCCGGAGCGGTGGAGGGCGCGCAGGATGCTGCCATCCCCGCCCATGACCAGGAGGATGTCGCTCTGTTCGGCAAGGGCCGCCTCGTCGAGCGGGGAATCCTCGCCGATGAGAGCCGCCGTGGCGCGCTCGTAAAGGAAGCGGGCTCCGCGTCCCGTCAGTTCCTTGGCAACCGCGCGGACAAGGGGTTCGGCCCCCTCCTTGCCTGCGTGGGCGATGAGTCCGATGATCATGCGGGAAGGGGGGCTGACGAGTCGCCGCGCCGCAGGAGCGCCAGGAACTCGATGTTGCCGGAGGTTCCGGGGAGGGGGGATTCGATCACGTTGTCAAAGCGGTGGCCGGCATTCATAACCCAGGTGCGGATGGCCTCGACGGCACGCTGACGGACGACGGGATCGCGCACGATGCCCCCCTTGCCGACATCGGCGCGGGAGAGTTCGAACTGGGGTTTGATCAGCATAATCATCACGCCATCCGGGTGGAGCAACTCAAACGCGGCGGGCAGGATCTTCGTCAATGAAATAAAGCTCAGATCCCCGACGATCAGATCGAACCGGCGATCGAAATCCGAGGAGTTCAGGTAGCGGGCGTTGATCCCTTCGCGGACCTCGACGCGGGGATCCTGGCGGAGGGACCAGGCGAGTTGGCCGCGACCCACGTCGACCGCCGTGACATGGGATGCCCAGTGCTGGAGGAGGCAGTCGGTGAAGCCCCCGGTCGAGGATCCGAGGTCAAGGCACGACAAGCCGGTCGGGTCGATTCCGAATCCGGTCAGGGCACCCTCAAGCTTGTGTCCGCCGCGGCCGACATAGCGGTCGCGGCCGGTGATCAGGATCTCGCTCTCGGGGGAGACCTTGGTGCCGGGCTTGTCGGCGATCCTTCCCCCGACGGTCACCTGACCCGCCAGGATGGCCCGCTGGGCCTTTTCACGTGAATCGAAGTGGCCCGCTTCATGGAGGTGCTGGTCGAGCCTGAGCCGTGCGGTCGAGGCAGTCCTCATGACTCTCCACCTCCGAGCAGGAGAAGTTCCGCGGGTTTGTGTAACAGGTGGTCGGGTGACATCGCCTCGAGTGCGGCCTTGGAATTGTATCCCCAGGTGACGGCCGCCATCCGGAGTCCGCTCTCCTTGGCCGCCTCGACGTCGCGCGTCTCGTCGCCGACATAGATTGCATCGGCGGGGGCCACCTTCTCCGCCTTGAGGATCTTCCTCATCTGCGAGGCCTTGCCGAAGAGCTTGGAGGAGGTCCTCACGAAGTGAAAGTAGGGGAGGTCGTGCCTGCTCAGGAAGGCGGCGACGTTGCTCTCGGAGTTGGAGGTGAGGATGCCGATGCGGTGGCCGCGACCATGGAGCCGTGCAAGGACTTCGGGCATTCCCTCGATGGGATTCACCGATTCGATCCGCTCATGGAGAAGTTGAAGCCCCCTCTTGGCGATCCTCGGAACCCGCCAGTTGCTGATCCCTAGATGGCGGATGAACTGTCGAGTCCCCATGGCGCGCGCCTCCTCGAGTTCCTCGCGGGGGAGGTGCTTGAAGCGGAACTCGGCGGCGAGGTCGTTGAGGATGCCGTGGGAGATCTCGAGGGTGTCGGCCACGGTCCCGTCAAAATCAAAGAGAAGAAGCTCCGGAGGGTTCCCTAGATGGCTTCCGGAAGGAAGGGACTCCCCGGGGGAGGGATGCGGGGAGCTGTTCATCGCGGGTGTGAGAAATCAAGAAATCAGGGCTGCCAGGTCGGCGGGGAGTTCCATCTCGCCCTTGAACTTATGCTCCTCGGGCTCGAGTCCGAAATGCGCGGCGACAAGCTCCCTAATCCGTTCCATGTCCGAATCCTGAAGCGGCGGGCATTCCGGGGTCGCGGCGAATTCACGGATCTGCTCCTCGTTGTAGATATTTGGGAGGATGGAGAGGGTGCGCGGATCCCGGAGCAGCCAGAGCATGGCGGCCTGACCGAGTGTCCTGTCGGGACGCTCCAGGAAGCGGAGCTGGTCGATTTTCTTCACCCCGTTGATGAGCCAGCTTCTCGGGCGATGATTGCGGTGATCGTTCGGGGGGAAGACGGTGTCGGCCGTGTATTTGCCCTCGAGCATCCCCGAGGAGTGGGGGACGCGGATCAGGAACTTTGTCGGGGCTCCGGTCGCTTCGGCGACCCTGTGAAGATCCGATCCGGGGTGCTGCTCAAGAAGATTGTAGATATGCTGCACGACATCGGGCTTCCTCCAGGCGATGGCCGAGGCTCCCTCTCCGATCCAGCCGATCGCGGGGCCCAGGGCGATGCCGCCGTGACGGAATTTCCCCTCGGCGCGGAGGTCCTCCATGAGTTCCCAGAGGGAGTCGTCGAGGACCTGCTCCTCGCGGATGTTGTGAAGCTGGAGGATGTCGATGTGATCGGTGCCGAGTCGCCGGAGGGCGGCCTCGACGGCATGGCGGATCCCCTTGGGGGAGAAATCCTGGGGGATCTCCCTCTGTCCGCGGCGACCATCCCCATGGTTCACGAAATCGTATCCCACCTTGGTAGCGACCACGATGCGCTCCCGCTCCTTGCCGGGGAAGGCCTTGGCGATGAGTTCCTCGCTGCGTCCGTTGCCGTAGGTGTCGGCCGCGTCGAAGAGATTGATCCCAAGGTCGGCGGCCAGGCGCATCAGCCGGACTGCCTCGTCATCGGTGTAAGTGCCCCACCATCCGGTGGAAACAGTCCAGAGTCCGAAACCGATTTCACTGATCTTGAGGTCTGATCCCTGCAGGGCGCGATACTTCATATTGGCTGAATCCTAACAGGAGAGGGGCGGACAATCCAAGCCCCGTGACTTGCCGGGGGAATTGGAACAGGGTTTGCTTCCGGGATGGGATGCCGTGTTTAATCGGGAGATTGCCCCGTCGGAGGAGAATTCTCCGCGGACACGGCTTCACAGCACACTTTTACCAAAAGACACTCCAGCCATCACCATGACCCAACCAGCCGAATTCCACTCGACTCTCGACACCTCCGTCCAGGGTCTCAAGACCCTGATCGAGAACCAGCTCAAGTTCAGCCTCGCCCGGGATACCAAGACCGCCTCCAAGCGCGACTGGTGGCTGGC
>JBEAOJ010000168.1:0-14444 GCA_041164985.1 Verrucomicrobiota bacterium
GAAGGAGATCGCCGACCGCTGCGGCTTCGAGAACCCGCTCTACTTCACGCGCTGCTTCACCCGTGTCTACGGGAAATCCCCCACGCTGGTGCGGCGCTCCCTGCTAAGGAGCGAGCCGCCCCCGCCGAATCCTCTTCCTCCGGAAATCGCCCCGCGCATCTATTGGTGAGCTGCCGTAAGTCGCTCATTTCTCACGCCCCGCGGAGGATCTTCATCCAGAGATTGAAGGCGACGAGGATCACGAGCAGTCCGGTAATCTGACGGATCCGGACCGCTGGAAGCAGGAAGGCACCGGACCGGGCGCCGATCAATCCCCCGGCGAGCACCGCGAAGGGGAGCAGCCAATAGACCTCAATCCCGGCGGGGTGCCATCCCTGCTTCTGGAGCTGTCCAGCCAGTCCCGAGATGCTGTTGGTGAAAATGAAACATGCCGCAAGGGCCGCGATCTCGCGTTCCGGTGCCCATCGCGCAAGATGAAGGATGGGGGCCAGAAAGATGCCGCCCCCGATGCCGACGATCCCGGAGAGAAGGCCGAGCGGTGCTCCTAGCAGAGGTCCGTAGCGACCCATCAGGCGGCGGAACGGGGTCTCGACCGGCTTGCCCGGCTTGAGCGGCAGCAGCAGGAGAATCCCCGCGGCGCTGAGCGACAGGGCGAGCAGGAAAAAGAAGGTCTTTTCCCGGATCGGGTAAAGACCGCCGAGATAGGCCGCGGGAACCGAGAGCGCGACGAACGGCAAGCTGCGGCGCAGCGGGAAGTGGCCGGCCCTTGCGAACTGCGCGAATCCCTGCGCGGAGACGATGAGATTGCATCCGAGTGAAATGAGCGGCAGGAGATGGGAGGGCGTCCCCTGGATCTGCAGGAGCGCCAGATAGGAGGAGCCTCCGGCAAAACCGACGGTCGAATAGACCAGGGCGACGAAAAAAAACAACGCGGCGAGCAGCGGGGTCATCACGGCATCATCCCCCGATGAAGGACATCTCCACTTTTGGCGGCCCTTCCCCCGAAGCCGCGAGGGCGCGCAGCTCCGAGTAGCGGTCCGAACGTGCCCGCCAGAGGCCGGCAATCATTTCGTAAAGCTCCTCGTCGTCGGGACTGCGGGCGCGGATTTCCCCGAGCAGGTCGTGCCCCTGCGTGGCGAAGAGGCAGGTGAAGAGGCGGCCGTCGGCGGAAAGGCGGGCGCGCGTGCAGTCGCCGCAGAAGGGGGAGGTGACGGAGGTGATGATGCCGAATTCCACCCGGTCATCCAGGTAACGGAAGCGGCCTGCCACCTCGCCTCGGTAGGCTGGCGAGACCGGTTCGAAGGGCATCTCGGCGCCGATCAGATCCAGGATCTCCCCACCGCCCACCACCGATTCGGGGCGCCATCCGTTGACATTGCCGACATCCATGAACTCGATGAAGCGCAGCGTGATGCCGGCTTCCTTGAAGTGGCGCGCCATGGGAAGGATCTGGGAATCGTTCATGCCGCGCTGGACGACCATGTTCACCTTGACGCCGAGTCCGGCCGCCCGCGCCGCGGCGATGCCCGCCAGAACGAGGTCGGGATGCTTCCCTCTGCCGTTCATGGCACCGAAGACCGCCGGGTCGAGTGCGTCGAGGCTGACGGTGACGCGTCGGAGTCCGGCTTCCGCAAGACGGCGGGCGAAGGAGGGCAGCAGCAGCCCGTTGGTCGTCATGGCCACATCCTCGAGGAGGTCGAATTTCCGGAGCCGTTCGAGGAATTTCACCACGCCGGGTCGCAGCAACGGCTCCCCTCCCGTGATGCGGAGCTTCCTCACCCCGCAGCGGACGAAGGCGCCGATGATCCGGTCGAGTTCCGTGAGGCTTATGAGTTCCTCCTTGCGCAGGAAGGCGTGGTCGTCGCCGAAGACCTCCGCCGGCATGCAGTAGGTGCAGCGGAGGTTGCAACGGTCCGTCAGCGAGACGCGCAGATCATGGACAGGCCGTGCCAAGGCATCGCTTGGAAGAGCGGCCTCCGGGGCGGTCCGACGTTCGTGGCTCGTCGGTCTCTTTGTTGTTTCCGGCATGGAATGCAGCAAGCTACCTTCGCCTTTGCCTCCATGAAATCACTAATCACGCCTTCGCGGGCCGAGGCCCTGATCCATCCCCTGAGGAAGCCCTTCCCGGCGGAGCCTTGCGATCTGGAGCGGGCCGCGGGAAGGATTCTGCGTCAGGAGATCAAGGCCGATCACGATTTCCCCCCCTTCGACCGCGTGACGATGGACGGGGTGGCGGTCCGTGCCGCGGAGATCAGCTCGGGCCGGAGGAGCTTTCGCATCCGAGGGATGGCGGCTGCCGGTGAGACGGGGGCCGTGCTTCCTCTGGAGGAGGGTGCGGCGATGGAGGTGATGACGGGGGCGATCCTGCCTGACGGTGCCGACTGCATCCTGCCGTGCGAGTGGTACCGTCTTGAGGAGGGAATCCTAACTCTCGAGGAGGAAGCGTTGCCAAAGGCCGGAGCCTTCATCCATGCCCGTGGATCCGATCATCGGAGCGGCGAGGTCCTGCTCCGTCCCGGAAGCCGCCTGGGGCCGGTCGCCATCAGCATCGCGGCCGCCTGCGGGTGCGGCCGTCCGATGGTCTCCGCACTCCCCCGTGTGGCGGTGATCGGAACGGGTGACGAGTTGGTGCCCGTGGGTGAAAAGCCCGGACCCGGACAGATCCGCCGCACCAACATCGCCGCCCTTTCCTCGGCTCTGGAACTGGCCGGGTATCCGCCCTCCGAGACCGGATGCCTCCGCGATGACCCTCAATCCCTCCGGAGGGCGTTGGAGGTGATCCTCTCACGCAACGACGTGGTCGTCCTGACCGGGGGTGTTTCCAAGGGGAAGCGGGACCATGTGCCCGAAATCGCCCGGCAACTCGGCGCCCTGCCCGTCCTGCACGGCATCGCCCAGCGCCCCGGCAAGCCGATGGCGGTCTGGAACATTCCTGACGGTCCCGTGATCTTCGGCCTGCCCGGCAACCCGGTCTCCGCACTGGTCTGCCTCCACCGCTATCTCCTTCCGGCACTCGGGTCTTGGAGCGGAGCGGTTCCGGTCGCTACGCACCGGATGAGACTCTCCGGAGGCTTTGCGCGCCCCCCCGGGCTGACGCTCTTCCTTCCGGTTGTCGCGGAGAGCAACGGGTCGGCGCGCCCCCTTCCGGTTGCCAACTCCGGGGACTTTGCCGGACTGATCGGCTCCACCGGATTTCTGGAACTGGATGAAACGTTTGCAGAGGGGGGTGAGGCACCATATTTTGCATGGGCCGCATCATGAACCCCACCGCACCCGCTCCGACCTGGAGCCATCTCGACCCCTCCGATAACCCGATGATGGTCGATGTCTCGGCCAAGCCGGTCACCGCCAGATCGGCCCGCGCCGAGGCGCTCATCGCCCTGCCTTCCGAGGTGGAGGCCCAGCTCCGGGACGGTGAGATCAGGGTGCCGAAGGGCCCCGTGTTCCACACCGCCATCATCGCCGGAACCATGGCCGCGAAGAAGACCGCGGAGTTGATCCCCTTCTGCCACACCCTCCCCCTCGACGGGGTCAAGATCGCGATCGCCGCCGCCGGGCAAGGACTGCTCCGCATCGAGGCCTCGGTGAAGGCGACCCACAGGACGGGTGTCGAGATGGAGGCGCTCACCGCCGCGACCGTGGCGGCGCTGACCGTCTTCGACATGTGCAAGGTCTTTTCCAGCGCCATGGAAATCCGGGGTGTGCGCCTGCTCGAGAAGCTGGGGGGCAAGGCCGATTATCACGCCGATCAGGCCCTGCGATGAAGCCTCCTCTCCGAGGTCTCCTGCTGGCGGGGGGAAGAAGCACCCGGATGGGACGCGACAAGGCCTCGATGATCCTGCGTGGGAATGGGCAAACGCAGGCGGCGAACGCCCTGCGGCTGCTTGAGGGAAGCTGCGCTGGGGTATTCCTTTCGCTCCGCGAGGGTCAGGAAAAACCGGAGGGTTGCGGCTCCGTGGAGATCCTGCGCGACGCGGTCTCCTGCGGCGGTCCCCTGGCCGGGATCCTGACTGCCATGAGGCACGATCCGGAGGCGGCATGGCTGGTCCTTGCCTGCGACCTCCCCTTTGTCGATGCCGAGGTGGTCTCGCTCTTGCTGGCCGGTCGCGACGACGCGCCTTTCACGGCATTTGCGAGTGCCGTTGACGGATTGCCGGAGCCGCTCTGCGCGGTCTACGGGCCCGCGGCGCTTCCCATCCTCGAGGAGCATGCCGCACGGGGCCATGTCTGCCCCCGGCACATCATGGCGGAGGAGGGGGCCCGGCTTCTGCAGCTTCCCGCGGCGGCGCGTCACGCCCTGGAAAACATCAACACGCCGCGGGATCTTGAAATGATGACCCGTTTCGGCGATCCCGGCGCCGCCCCGCCGGAACCCGCCGGAAAGACTCCGGGCAGGGAAGTCCGCTTGGGATGGTTCGGCTTTCTCGCCGAACAACGTGGCCGCCGCGAGGAGATGCTTGTCACCCCGGCTGGCACCGTCGGGGAGTTGTTCGCCGAATTGGCCGCCCGTGAAGGGACTGGCGGATTGACCTCCGGTGTCCGCTTCGCGGTCAATGATGAGTTCGCCTCGCCGGATCACCCGCTCAAGGCCGGTGACAAGGTGGTCTTCATGCCCCCTTTTTCGGGAGGGTGACACGCCGTGAACGTCGATTTCTCCATAAGCCAGCATCCCCTCGACATCACGCCACTGCGTGAGGCGATCGCCTCGCCCGACTGCGGCGGCTTCGTCCATTTCGAGGGGCGCGTGCGCAACCATCATGCCGGCCGAGCCGTGACGGCGCTGCGTTACGAGGCCTACCGCGAACTGGCTGAGAAGGAGGGTGCGCGCATCGTCGCGGAGATCTCCCGGAAGCACGGGGTAAGGGCGGCCGCCGTTCATGCGGTGGGCGATCTGCGTCCCGGTGACCTCGCTGTCTGGGTGGGGGCCGCAGCCGCCCACCGCGAGGCGGCATTCGCCGCATGCCGCGAACTGATCGACGCCATCAAGGAGCGGGTGCCGGTCTGGAAGCACGAGACCTATGCCGACGGCAAGACGTCATGGATCGCGGGTTGCGACCATGCCGGCACCGCTGGAAACCCGGATCACCCATGAACATCGAACTCCACGATATCTGGATCTCGCCCGGCCATGATTTCAAGGGTCGTCACGGGCTCGGGCGGCTCGGGCATGGAGTGAGGCGTGTCGCGGAGGTTCTCTGCCATGCCGGAAAGGGAATCGAGGGGGATCGCTATCATGGCGAGAATCCCGGGGGCAAGACGCAGATCACCTTTCTCTCGCTCGAGGTTGTCGAGGAGATGCGCCGAACGCTTGGAATCGCGCTTCCCGATCCCTCCGTTCTCAGGCGGAACGTGCTGCTCTCCGGAGTCGATCTCAACACCCTCATCGGACGGAAATTCCGTCTTGGCGGTCTCCTCTTCGAGGGGATGGAGGAGTGCCGTCCCTGCTACTGGATGGATGAGGCCGTCGCGCCGGGGGCCAACGCTTTTCTGGCCGGCAGGGGAGGACTGCGCTGCAGGATCCTTGAGGACGGGATCCTGCGTTGCGGACCCGCATTGCTGGAGGTGCCCGACTCCGGAGTGGAAAACGCCGGGGGCTGACCGTACGCTCCGTTCATGGCCACACGTTCCGATCCGGAGGAAGAAAATCCGGGCATCAGCCCGTGTCGCGCCCTGCGTCAGGAGGAAGGGCGGGAGACGGAGGTCGCCGAGGAACTGACGACCGAACGTCCCCTGCAGATCGTGGTGAACGGGAGGGCGTTCTCCATGACCATGAGGACTCCCGGTGCCGAGCGTTATCTGGTCAGGGGTCTTCTCCATGCCGAGGGAATCTGCAGCGACGGGTTCCTGTCATACGAGCAGGCCGAGATGGAGGACGGGACGCTGGTGAACGTGAGGATCGCCGATCAGGCGCGGACCGACGCGCCGCGCACGCTCGCTTCCACATCCTCCTGCGGGATCTGCGGCAGGGAGTCGACGGGAAGGCTCTTCGAGGGGGTTTATCCCGTGCTGAGGGAGCAGACGGTCTCGGCCGCTGACCTCGAAAGAATCCACCGGAATGCCGGACAGCTTCAGCGGACCTTCCGCGGAACGGGGGGAAGTCACGCCGCGTCAGCCGCCAAGGCCGGAGGGGAGGTGCTTGCTCTGTTCGAGGACATCGGGCGCCACAACGCCGTCGACAAGGTGGTCGGATTCCTTTTGGAGAACGGTCTTGCGGAACAGGCCGACGTGCTCACGGTCAGCGGACGGGTCTCCTTCGAGATCGTCCAGAAATGCGCCCGGGCCGGCATTCCCATCCTCTCGGCGATCTCCGCCCCCTCCTCGCTTGCCGTGGAGACGGCGGGGCGCTGGGGGATCACGCTGGCGGGGTTCTGCCGCGAGGGGCGGGCCACCTTCTACAGCGGATTGCACAGGGTCCGCCGCTCGATGACGGAACTTCCCACCGGAAGAGAAACCGCATAAAAAACTCACATCATGACGAAACCAAAGGACTCCGCCGGAGGCTGGGGGGCGCTCAACTCCTCGATGCATTTCCTCCGCAGGGAGGGATTCCTCAAGGGGAACGCGACTCTCCTGCGCATGAACAAACCGGGCGGCTTCGACTGCCCCGGATGCGCATGGCCCGATCCGAAGAACCACTCGGTGGCGGAGTTCTGCGAGAACGGCGTCAAGGCGCTCACCTACGAGACCACGCACAAGCGGGCGGATCCCGCGCTCTTTGCGAGGCACACGGTCTCCGAGATGAGGGGTTGGGACGACTTCACGCTTGAGAACACCGGACGCCTGACCCAGCCGATGGCTTACGATCCCGAGACGGATCACTACGTCGGGATCACCTGGGAGGAGGCCTTCTCGCGGATCGCGACGCAGTTGCGGAGCCTTGGATCACCCGACGAGGCCATCTTCTACACCTCCGGACGCACCAGCAACGAGGCGGCGTTCCTTTACCAGTTGCTGGGACGCCTCTACGGGACCAACAACTTCCCCGACTGCTCGAACATGTGCCACGAATCGAGCGGTGTCGGCATGGGCGAGTCGATCGGGACCGGCAAGGGGACGGTCTCGCTGGAGGATTTCGAGAAAGCCGACGCCATCTTCATCTTCGGCCAGAATCCGGGGACTAATCACCCGCGCATGCTCACCGAACTGCAGCGGGCCTCCAAGCGCGGCGCGAAGATCGTGAGCTTCAATCCCCTCAAGGAATCGGGACTGCTCGCCTTCACCCATCCGCAGCATCCCGTCGACATGCTGCTCAACCGGAGCACCCCGATCAGCTCCAGCTACTATCAGGTGAGCGTCGGCGGGGATCTCGCGGCGGTCCGGGCCATGATCAAGCACATCCTGGAGCTTGAGGAATCAAGGCCCGGCATCCTGGACAGGGGTTTCATCGGGGAGCAGACCCACGGGTTTGAAGGGTTCCGCGCCATGGTGGAGTCGACCCCGTGGGAGGAGCTTCTCGGCCAGTGCGGCCTGAGCCGCGAGGAGATCGGGGAAGCTGCGGAAACATACATCCGGGCGGAGAGCGTCATCTGCTGCTGGGCGATGGGACTCACCCAGCACAGGCACGGCGTCGCCAACATTCAGGAAATCGTCAACCTCCTCCTGCTGCGCGGGAACATCGGGCGTCCCGGCGCGGGACCCTGCCCGGTACGGGGGCACAGCAACGTCCAGGGTGACCGGACGATGGGCATCACGGAATTCCCGACCGAGTCCTTCCTGAGCGCCCTGGAGAAAAACTTCGGGTTCACCGCCCCCAGGAAGCACGGTTATTCGGTGATCCACGCCATCAAGGCGATGGCGGAGGGGAAGGCCCGCTTCTTCCTCGGCATGGGCGGGAACTTCGCCTCCGCCACCCCCGACTCCGACCTGACGTGGAGGGCTCTCTCCAACTGCGACATGACCGTTCATGTCTCCACCCACCTCAACCGCAGTCATGTGATCCACGGCAAGTCCGCGCTGATCCTTCCCTGCCTCGGGCGCTCCGAGGCCGATTATCAGGCAAGCGGCCGGCAGTCGGTGACCGTGGAGGATTCCATGAGCATGGTGCACGCCTCCACCGGCATCAACAAACCTGCCTCTCCGGAACTCTGGTCGGAGCCCGCCATCGTGGCCGGCATAGGCCGCGCCCTCTTCCCGGACGGACCGGTCGACTGGGAATCCCTCGTCGGGGACTACGATCTCATCCGCAAGCGAATCGAGGCCGTGATCCCCGGCTTCGATGGCTACAACGAGCGGATCAAGGAGCGCGGGGGTTTCCATCTCCGTAACCCGGCCTCCCACCGGGAGTGGAGGACCGCGAACGGCAAGGCAAACTTCAGCGCCAACCCGCTGCCCGATCTTTCGATTGCTCCCGGCCGCCTGCGTCTCATGACGGTACGCTCCCACAACCAGTACAACACCACGATCTACGACTACGGCGACCGCTACCGCGGGATCGATGGGGAGCGCCGCGTGATTTTCCTGAATGCGGAGGACATGCACGGACTCGGTCTGGACGAGGGTGCCCGGGTGACGCTGCAAAGCCACTCGGGGGACGGGGTCGTCAGGCGTGCCCCGGGATTCCGCCCCGTCGCCTACTCCATCCCGCGCGGATGCGCCGCCGCCTATTTTCCGGAAACCAACGTCCTGGTCGGCATTGACGACCACGCGCTCAAGAGCTTCACCCCGATGTCCAAGTACATCGAGATCACGCTCGAGCGGGAGTAGGCGTAGGAACGGGGTCTGATACCATCTACACTCTCATTCTGGTGGAATCAGCTGGTTCTTTCGGCTATGGACGTTGTTGTCATCCCTAGGGTTATCTTCGGATTGACGCCACTTGCCGCATAGAGGAACCCTTCAGGTAGGCACTGCTTTGCGGGAGCAAAGTGCCGTTCAAATCAGCAAATGCTCTTCAGCGGCCCTCATGGGATTGAATCAGCGCTTCCAAAGGCACTTGGGCTAGAGTAGTAGCTCCTCGCTGATCACCCCTTCCCGCCCTGTTCTCGTCTACAATTCAACCGGCTTTCCGGTATCCGCGCTTTTCATGGCCGCGAAGCAGAGAGCGAGGCTGGCGAGGTTGGATCTGGCGGAGTTGTCAGGCTCCCGGTTCTCCTCGATCGCGCAGAGTAGCTCGGCCATAGTGCCGTGAAATCCATCCGGGAACCAGGACCCGCGCAAACTTGGTGAGGCGCTTCCCTGGGATGTGTGAAGCGACACCTTCTGCTTGTTCAGGCTCTCGCCCTGGCTGATGATCGTGGCTTTTGTTCCAACTAGGATTGTTTGATCAAGAGGTCCGTGGCTGGTGATGGCGTCGAATACCAAGGAAGCCTGAGCCCCCTCATATTGAACCATCACCTGCCCCAAAAGCGGGGGTTTGGATTTCTGTACTTCGGCGCGGGTTATCGAGGCAAACACACGCTTGGCCGGGCGCCCCTGCATGAAGCAATGGAGGATATCGAACCAGTGGATTGCAAAGTCGTATAGCAGGGCATGCTTGACGGAGTCGAACGGAGTGCCGGCAATCCATTCATGATTCCAGTGGACGGACAAATGCGCTGCAAGCACATCACCAAGAAGACCCGCCTTTACAGCCTGGCGAAGATAGGAGAAGTGCGGAGCCCAGCGCCCGTTCTGATTGACAGCCAGGCGCACACCCGCCTTGTCGGCGGCGTCCACAAGCTGACGACCGATTTTCAGATCAAGCACGAAGGGCTTCTGGCTGAGGATATGCTTCCCGGCACGGACGGCATCCCGGATCATTTTGGCACGAATCTCGGGGTGCGTGGCGATGTCCACCACCTCGATATCAGGTCGCTTCAATATCTCATGGTAATCAGAGTAAATGGCGGCTTTCGGATAAAACTCCTTGCGTCGGGCATCGGCGTTCGCCTCGTTGACATCGCAGAGCGCGACCACCTGATAGCCGGCCTTCTTGTAGGCGGCCAAGTGAGATTGGGTGATACCGCCGCAACCGATCAAGCCGATCTTCGGCTGGTAGGATTTTGGCTTGCCGGAACGATAGGGGAGTTCCGGCGCAGCCAACTTTTTTTGACCCGTTTTGTTCACGCCGAGCCCGTAGGTTGTTTTTTTGCTCATCTGACTTTTTGTGTTTTGAATGGTTTGTATCGGTTCAAACGGGGAGTCCGACCAATGACCGGAAGCGGCGCATGGCTTCGGGCAGATTGGAGACAGGCAGGTGTTCAAGGATGATTGGCAGGTCGGGGCGCCGGTTGCGCAGGAAGCGCATGTAGCTTTGCTGTGGGAAAACCCCCGTGCAGAATTCCGGGGTGCCAACCAAGTCGGCGCGACCCCCGTTATCATCCGGCGTGCCATCCGCGCCAAGCGCTGCGACATCCTTTAAATGAGCGATAACAAAGCGGTCGGCATAACGCTCAAGAAACTCTTCGCAGATCAGATCGGCTGTGGGCAGGAGATCGCGACTGATATAGTTGTAAGGATCGAGCATGAGAGCCAAATGAGGAGTAGAGAATGTGCGGAAAAGCGCATCGATCTGGTCAAGGCGACCAACGATATTGTTCACATACCCTTCAATCGCCAGAATGGTTCCAGTCGCCTTGGCCTTCTCCAGCAACTCGCTAAGCGAGTCCAGCAATGCCGCCCACGCCTGCGGAGAGGTGTTTTCCGGCGAGGGATCCCAGTCGCTGCCGGGGTTGAATGTTCCCGTCTCGGTGGCAACCACGGCCGTGCCAAGAACCGGTGCCAAATCCATGCAGGCTTTTAAAAAATCGATATTTTCCCTCCGCTTCACGGGATCGCGCGAGATGAGGTTCCGGTATCCGGCCAACCCAGCAATATCCAGCCCGGCCTCCCGGAAATCGTTCGCCACAGCCGCGGCCTGCGATGGGTTCGCCACCAATTCTTTCAACAGTGGATCCGCGATTTGCACGGAGGTCAGCCCCATTTCACGGAACTGCGTGATCTGTTCGTGGCGGGTTGAAAGCCCGTGTTCAAAGAAGAATGCTCCGAGTCGTGGAAAAGTATGATTGATGATTTTCATAAGACACTATACTTTCAAATTACTGGGCAAATGCCTCTTGATTACTTCTCTGAAATATCCGAGAAAGTAACTTGTAGATGCTCGTCATTGCCCCATGGAGCCAGTTTTACCAGCAGGGCTTGCCGGCTCCTATGAGGGAGTTTCACCGCCACAACGACATGGAGTTGACCCTACTGCGATCTGGTCATCTCTGCTACATGATGAACGGGCGGCGCGCTCTGATTCCGCAAGGTAGGCTCTGCCTTTTCTGGGGAGGAATCCCGCACCGCTGGTCCGAATGGAGTCCAGAAATCGATCTTCAAGTCCTATGCGTGCCGATGTCATTCTTTCTGGGCCTAAAACTTCCCTCCCATTTTGTCCATCAACTCCTCACGGGATATGTGTTCAGCGAAAGTAACGGAACCCGCGAACAGGTTGATGATCACTTGATGCAAGAGTGGGGCGCAAACCTGACTACAGGCCATGCGGACTTACGCAAGGTGGTCGAGATGGAAATCCAAGGACGCCTGCATCGCTGCGCGCTTATGCAAACTCAGAAGCCCCCTCATGAAGGCCGAACTGGGGGTGAAGACGCTCTCGCCCGATTGCTCGGCGCATTCTGCGAGGGAGCAACCGAAGGCCATTCGGTGGAAGAACTCTCCCGGCGGGCAGGTCTGCACCCTAAGTATGCCATGAAGCTTTTCAAGCGGGAGTGTGGCATTACCTTGCTACAATACCTCCACCAACTTCGCGTCAGTCATGCCCAGCGGCTGCTCATGACAACACAAGAAAGAATCACCGACATCGCCTTAGACAGCGGGTTCGGTTCAGCAGCAAGTTTTTATGAAATATTTAAAAAAGAGACTGGAACGAATCCGTCGGTATTCCGGGACCATGGGGGCGGAGAACAAAGCTGTCTTATGCAATAAGACCATTTAAGCGATTAGTCTGGTGGAATTGGCGATGGGATTTTGGTGATGGGCTAGGCAATACAGAGCCTTGGGAAAGGACTGGATAGATCCCGCAAGAGCGGGACCCGAAGGGCGAGCCGAGCTTGGTGCGAGCGAGTCAAAAGACCGAGGGCAACCAAGCCTGCGGAAACGAGTCCTTGGGAAGGTCGAGTTGTAGTCATCTGCATTCGGAGGATGAACCCAACGGGCGAGCCTTGCGGAAGCAAGCGAGTACAAACGGGTGCGGAAGACTGTGGTTGATGCCGCAGCCTCGAAGAGGTGGCACCGTCCGCCGGTAGGCGGATGCCATCGCCGAAAGAACCAGCTGATTTCACCGGAATAAGAGTGGAGATGGTATCAGTTCCGCGACGACTTTGGCGTAGGCCTCTTTGGGATTCTCGGCGGCTGTGATCGGGCGGCCGATCACAAGCCAGTCTGAACCTGCTTTGACTGCCTCGGAGGGAGTCATGACCCGCTTCTGGTCGCCGGCAGCGGCCCATGTGGGACGGACGCCCGGAGTGACGATCCGGAGCTTGTTTCCGAGCGATTCACGAATCGCCGTGACTTCCAGAGGGCTGCAGACGATACCCCCGATTCCGGCTGCCGAGGCAAGTCCCGCAAGGCGGAGTACCTGATCCTTGGGCTCCGCACTGATGCCGGTAGCCGATAACTGGGCGGCATCCATGCTGGTGAGCACCGTCACGGCCAGCAGCAGAAGATCGTTGTTTCCGGAGGCCGCAGCGGCTTTGGCGGCGACTTCCAGCATGACCGGTCCCCCTGAGGCGTGGAGTGTGGTCATTGCGACGCCCAGATCGGCCGCCGAGCGCACGGCATGGGCCACGGTGTTCGGGATGTCGTGGAACTTGAGATCCAGAAAAACGGAACTGCCCCGTGATTGGACGGCCTTCACAACCGAGGGACCCTGAGCGGTGAAGAGCTCCAGACCGATCTTGCAGAGGGTGGGGCTGCCTAGGGCGTCGAGCAGGCGCATCGCCCCGTCGGTATCGGGGACATCAAGGGCGACGATGATTTTGTCTTGGGGTCGGGACGGCAGTTTCACACGATGGGCGGATGAGCAGGGAATCTGCATCCATCACACTCGCCGCTCCGGCCAAGATCAACCTTTCTCTCCGCATTCTGGGAAAGCGTCCTGACGGCTTTCATGAACTGGAGACTTTGATGGTGCCGATCCAGCTTGCCGACCAGATCGAGATCTCCGCCGTGCCGGGACACGGCGTCTCCCTGGTTTGCAATGATCCGGAGATCCCAACCGGATCTGAGAACCTCTGCGTGAAGGCCGTGGAAGCCTTCCGCGAGGAGACGGGGATCACGCACGGGGTGGCCATTTCCCTCATGAAGAGGATCCCTCATGGAGCCGGCCTCGGCGGAGGAAGTAGCGATGCGGCCGCCGTGCTCAAGGGGATGAACGAGATCTTTGACCGGCCCCTTGTCGCCGAGGAGTTGCAACAACTGGCGGCATCCCTGGGATCCGATGTCCCCTTCTTCCTGCATGACGGTGCGGCCTGGTGCCGTGGCCGTGGGGAGATCCTTGAGGATGCGGCGGCATTGCCCGGGAGGACTCTTCTCCTCATAAAGCCTCCCTTTCCCGTGCCGACGGCCTGGGCCTACAAACGCTATGCCGAAGTGAAGGCTTCGGAGGCCGGCATTCCGTCACAGGAATCCCAATGGCTCGGGGAAATCGAAATCACCAATGACCTGGAGGATCCTGTCTTTGGAAAATACCTCCTTCTCCCCGTGATGAAGGAGTGGTTGTGTCAGCAACCGGGGGTGGAGAGCGCCTTCATGACCGGCTCGGGATCGACCATGGTGGCCGTGATGAAGACCGGAACCTCCTCCACTGCAATTGCCGCAATAGAGGGTGCGATCCGCGCAGAATTCGGGAATACGATCTGGATCTGCGTGACGGGCTGGGAGCACTACTCTGCACGAAACGCCATCAGGGCGTAGAAATCACTCCGGTCCGTGAAAAGCACATCCGCGGGACGGAATCCCGCGCCGACGGCCATGCGGTTGAGCGTGCCGATCTCTTCGGGGAAATCGGCCGTCGTGACATGCTCCACGGCGCCGTCGATTTCCTCGATCGTGAGGGCTTTCCACGTCCACTTCGCGTGATCGACCCAGCGCCCCATAAAGACATCGCGCACCTCGCCGGGCGAGAGGATGGGATCGTAGACCAGGAGCGCGCCGCCCGGGGCGGTCCTGCGCCGCAACTCACCGAAGAAGAATTCCTTCTCCGTGCGGGAGAGATGGTGGAGTGCGAGGCCGAGATAGATCACGTCGTAGCTTGCGGGCAGCGTCCCGATCTCCGTCACGAAATCCCCGTGCACCAGCGAAACAGGGGCGGCGATCTGCCGGGTATTCCCCCGCGCCAGATCGAGCGCGACGGGCGAGAGATCCATCCCGGTGTAGGAGGCGAGGTTCCTCCCATTCAGGATCCCGGTGCTGAAAGCGGCATCCCCGCATCCGAGGTCCAGGAAGCTGAAGGGCCGCTCCAACCC
>JBEAOJ010000169.1:0-3646 GCA_041164985.1 Verrucomicrobiota bacterium
AACCTCCTCGGGCGGGATCCTCGAATTTTCCGGGAAAAGTCCATCCCCCCGCGATCCGGCTGGTGCTGATGCGGCCGCTCCCCTCCTCGTCGGGAAACTTCAGCGTCGCATGGTGTCCCAAAGTCATGTTTCCCTTCAAGCCGCTGAGCACATGACGGGAGTAGACCGCCGTCTCGCCGTTTTTCAGGCTGAGGAACTTGTCCACGTGCCCGGAGCGGACTTTTGTGTCGAGGGAGAGGTGGAGATGAACACCGGCATCATCCCGCTTCAGGGAACCGAAGTTCCAGATCGCATTCGCGGTTTCACCGTGGGGCTGGTGCGTCTCGCCTCGGTAGGGCTTTTCATCCGCGCCGAAAGGGGAGCAGAAAAAATCCCCGCGGAGCGCCTTCAGGATCGGAGGCGTGGCCTTGTCGATCCGCTCCTCCGCCCAAGGGGCGATGGAAAACGGCGCCACCTCCCTCGACCCCAGCTTGAAGGTGACCGGGGCGAGATGTCCCCCGAGCCGAGTCACGGCCGCATTCACGGTGTCCGTGGAGAACCTCCACGAAGGCTGGCCGTGAATGACAGCAGTTCTCACAGGGGATGGGGGGGCGGTTCCCTAGGGAACCGCGACGGAGTTCCTCGTCTCCTGGGATTTCAGCGCGGCCTCGAAGAGTTCGTGGCTGCGGACCGCCTCCTCCGGAGTCACGCACCCGAAGCGGCCCTCCAGTTTGCCGGCGCGCTCGGCGATGTAGGCCGCCCACATTTGCAGGAAGCAATCCGGGAAGCCGGGCTCGAAGATGCCGCCGGTGATGGTCGGGAACGGACCGTGGAAACCAAGATCGGTCTTTTGCCAGAGTTGCTCCTTGCCCCGATGGAATGTCCAGAGCGTCTTGGGCTCCTTGGTGCTGAATCTCACTCCGCCCTCGGTGCCGAGGATCTCGATGAACCACGTGTTTGTCTCGCTCGGGGCGAGGCGCTTCATCTCGAAGCGGACGGGGACCTCGCTGCCGTCGATCTCCACGTCGGTGTGGAGCATGGCATTGTCCCAGGTATCGCAGATGGCGGTGCCGCCTTTGCCGTCCGGGCGTTCGTGGTAGATCTTCTGGAGTTGGGCGTAGACGCGCTTCGGATTCCAACCGAGGCGGAACGGCACGTGGACGGCATGCATGCCGAGGTCGCCCATCACGCCGATCTCGCCGCAGGTCTTGACCTGGCGTTTCCAGTTCGCGGGCTTGGTGGGATCCAGGTCGCTGCTGTGGTGGAAACCCGAGTGAATTTCCAAGACCTTGCCCAGCTTTCCTTCGCGGGCGAACTGGTAGGCCCTTTGCGCGCCCGGCAGGAAGGGGAATTCCGAGCTGCAACGAACAAAACGGCCCGAGGATTTTGCCGCCCCGGCGATCGAGCGGGCGGCTTTCAGGTCGATGCCGAAGGGTTTCTCGGCGAGAAGGTCCTTTCCGGCCTTGAGCACATCGAGATAGATCGTCTCGTGCATGTCGTGCGGCACCGCCACATAGACGACATCCACATCAGGGCTCGCCAGGAGCTCGTGATAGTCGGCGGTGAGCAGCTTGACCGAGGGGATCCTGCGGAACCACTCGCGCTGTTTCTCGGCGAGATCGCAGACGGCCGTCAGTTCCGCCTGAACGGGAAAGTTCTCCAGGACAAACCAGCGGGAGAGCGCGCTGGCGACCTCGCGGCCCATGAGGCCGCCTCCGATGATTCCGATGCGGGTGGTGGTGCCCATGGTCGTTTACTTGAGGAACTTCGCGGCTTCCGTGGCCGATGCCCCGTCGTGGACGATGGCCATCAGCGCGGCCACCATGCCGGCGGGGTTCGGGTGTTGGACGACATTGCGGCCGTAGACGATGCCGGAAACTCCCTGCTGCATGAGCGCCTCCGTGCGTGCCAGGATCTCCGCATCGGGAGCCTTGCCGCCGCCGCGGACAAGGACCGGTATGCCGCCCGCGGCCTCGACGACCTTGTGGTAGACCGAGACATCGTCGGTCGGGTCGGCCTTGATCACATCCGCGCCGAGTTCCACCGCCTGGCGGACGAGGTGCTGGATCTTCACCAGATCGCCGTCGACCATGTAGCCGCCGGCCTCGCTGTTCGGGCGGAAGACAAGGGGTTCCACCATCATCGGCATGCCGTAGTGGTCGCTCTCGAGCTTGAGCGCGCAGATATTTTCGATGCACTGGTTGGTCACGCCCGGGGCCCCGGGAATCTGGAACAGATTCACGCACATGCAGGCGGCGTCTAGGCGGACGGCCTGCAGGGCGGGTTCCTTGATCATCGCGCTGAGGGCCTCCGCGGGAAGTTCGCGGCCGTAGACATTGGCGACATCGGTGCGGAGCACGAGCGAGGGCTTCTGACGACCCTGGATCTTCTGCAGGTGACGAGCCTGCCCGGTGGTGAGCTGAACCGCGTCCGGAGCGGCATTGACGACGGTTTCCACCGCTTGCGCCATGTCCTCGATGCCTGTGAGAAAGCCCGGTTGATTGAAAAATCCGTGATCGATGGCGACATCGAAGCAGCGGCCGGATTTTGAGTTGAAGAGACGGTTGAGACGGTAAGTTTTCATAAGTTGAGTGAGCGAAAGTGATTGTATATAAGCAAAAGGATCAATCCGTCAATCTGCTTAAGGAACCGCTGATGAAATCCCATGAAGAACGCTGAAGACCATTTGCTGAATTGTTACGGCAGCCCACTGCGGCCGATGCGACCGCGAAGCCGCCTAGGGAAACGCTGATTAAATCCCTCTATGCGATTTAATCAGCGCTTCCCTAGTTCCAGGCCGCTCATTTTCTCATGACCGATAGATGACCGGAAACAACGGCATCCTTTTGACAATGAACCTCAAGGGCATCATTACTTTTGCCGTGACGATGGGTGCGTGCTTGGTTTCCGGTTCATGTTCACGGGGGCCTGAGATGGGAAACACGCCCCTCACCTGGACCCTGGGCCAACCCTGGCTTTCGCAAACCGAACCCGCCTTCGAGCCGGGGAAAGTCACAATAGGGCTTTTCGAAAATGAACTCGTCATCCGCGCGGAGTTGGCGGACTCGCATCCGATGCGGGAATCCTTTGAGATCAATTTTCCGGCCTTCATGCGGTGCGACGCGTTCGAGATTTTCCTCGGGCCCGCCGACGGGGAGGCCTACTACGAGCTCCACGTCACCCCTTCCAACAGCATTCTCCAGCTTTATTTCGATGGTACGGATGCGAGGAAGACACTTGAGGAGCGCGCGGTCCTCCGCCCGCTTTTCACGAGCAAAACCGCCATCACGCCCGGGGGATGGAGTGTCGAGGCCAGGATTCCGCTCACGGGTCTCTTTCCCGGGGAGCATCCCGAATGGCTGCTTTCCTTCGGTCGATACGACCACACTCCCGGAAAGTCCATGCCTGTCATCTCGTCCACCTCGCCGCACGCCGTCTGCGGCTTCCACCGCAAGCACGAATGGCGTCGTGTCAGGCTGTCTGATCTGCCGTCAAGCACCCAATTCCAATCATCCCATTAGAGCGTTTTTAGAAATGTAGTAGCCACAAGATGCACAAAAAACACAAGAGGGATGAAGGAAGGGGATCACCAGGTTATTTCGTGGTGAGGTGTTTCGGCAGAGTGTTGGAGTGATCACTCTTTCAGGGGATGGAGCCCAGTCGGATA
>JBEAOJ010000170.1:0-22574 GCA_041164985.1 Verrucomicrobiota bacterium
CCTGTGGAACGCCAAGATGAGGTTCGGAAAGACCTTCACCGCCTACCAGCTTGCCAAAAAACTCGGGGCAAAACGCGTGCTGGTCGTCACCTTCAAGCCCGCCGTGGAGGATGCGTGGCAGACCGACCTCGAATCCCATGTGGATTTTGATGGCTGGCAATACCTCTCGCGCAACTCCGGCAGCGACCCCACACAGGTCTCCGCCAGCAAGCCGCTCGTTTTTTTCGGCTCCTTCCAGGATCTGCTTGGGAGGGACGAAGCCGGAAACATCAAGGCCAAGAACGAGTGGCTCCACACGATGCATTGGGATCTGGTGGTGTTCGACGAATACCACTTCGGCGCATGGCGAGAGACGGCCAAGGAGCTCTTCGAGGGTGAGGAGGAAGCCATCGCCAAACGCGAAGCGAAGCTCGAATACGCCCCGGGACTGGAAACTGTGAACGAAGACCTCGCCGTGCTCTCGGAGAAGGAAGCCGATTTTCTGCCCATCACGACGAAGGCGTATCTGTATCTCTCCGGCACACCTTTCAAGGCTCTGGCTACCGGTGAATTCATCGAGGAACAAATCTTCAACTGGACCTACACCGACGAGCAGCGGGCCAAGCAGGAGTTTGCTGCAAGGAATCCCGCCAAGTGGAACCCCTACGGCGCCCTGCCGCAGATGCGACTTCTCATCTACCAGATGCCGGATGAGTTGCTCGCCATCGCAAGTGGCGGCGAATTCGATGAATTCGATCTCAACGAATTCTTCTCGGCCGAGGGCACCGGCAAGGCAGCCCGCTTCGCCCACAGGAACGATGTGCAAAAGTGGCTGGACATCATTCGCGGCGCGTATGCCCCGCAAACGATCGAAAGCCTCAAGACCGGCACCCGCCCCCCATTTCCCTACTCGGATGTGCGGCTCTTGCCGTATCTGCAACACTCCTTCTGGTTCCTGCCGAATGTGGCGTCCTGTCATGCCATGGCAAACCTGCTGAGCGAGCGGCACAACACATTCTGGCGTGAATACGCGGTGATCATCTCCGCAGGAGCGGATGCCGGAATCGGGCTCGATGCCCTGCCGCCCGTGCGGAAAGCGATCGGCAGCGGGTTCGAGACAAAAACCATCACTCTCTCCTGTGGCAAACTCACGACCGGCGTCACCGTTTCGCAGTGGTCCTCGATCCTGATGCTGCGGAATCTCCAATCCCCCGAAACCTATTTTCAAGCGGCATTTCGGGTTCAATCCCCGTGGTCGATCAAAAACCCGGATGGAGACAACCCCAACGAGGAGGAAATTCTCAAGCCCGTTTGCTTCGTCTTTGATTTCGCACCCACGCGGGCGCTCCGCCAACTCTCCGAGTATGGCATCAAACTCTCCCCCGGAGAGTCCAACCCGGAGAACGCCGTTAAGGATCTTGTGTCGTTTCTTCCAGTTTTGGCCTACGACGGCGCTAACATGTCCCAAGTCGATGCGGGCGGCATCCTTGACATCGCGATGTCGGGAACCTCCGCCACACTCCTTGCCCGCAAATGGGAATCCGCTCTGCTCGTCAATGTGGACAACGAAACCCTGCACCGCATCCTCGACAACCCCGAGGCCATGGCCGCCGTCGAGCGGATCGAAGGTTGGCGGGCCCTTGGCGACAATGTGATCGAGACAATCATCAACAAAAGCGACCGCGTTAAGGAGCTAAAGACCAAGGCGAAGGAAGGGAAGCTCACCGCGAAGGAAAAGAGGGAACTCACCGAGGAAGAAAAGGAATACAAGTCCAAGCGAAAGCTCGTTCAGGAAAAGCTGATCAAATTCGCCACTCGCATCCCGGCGTTCATGTATCTTACCGATTTCCGCGAGAACACACTTCAGGATGTCATCACCAAGCTGGAACCCGACCTCTTCCAGACCGTGACCGGCCTGACCGTGAAGGATTTTCACCTCCTTGTGAGCCTGAGGGTCTTCAACACCGAGCAAATGAATCAAGCCGTCTTCGCCTTCCGCCGCTACGAGGACGCATCCCTTCGATACACCGGCATTGAGAGCCATGAGGGCCTGTCCAAGATCGGGCTCTATGACACAGTTGTGGCGAGGGAGTTGTGACTATGTTGCCTCAATACGAGCTTCTCTTCCAGTGCATTGATATCGTCAAAGTGTTGCCGATCGACTGTTGGGAATCGCAGACCAGGCCCCAAAAGCGAGCTGCAGGCCTGGTTGCCCGCTGGGCTATAGAAAAAGCTTTCGAATCTTTCTTTGTTGCGACAGGCAGGGATCTTCCCAAAGATCGTTCGATCGTCAGCTTGTTCAAAGAATCGGGTTTAAACCCCTCAAGTGAGCAATTCTTACTCCTGCCTCTGGTCGATCGATACGTCACGGCAACTGAACCGGATGAGTCCGATGATATGGGCATTTATCTCGATTGCTGCTGGCTGGCGCGCGGCATAGTGACTGCAGTCATGGAACGAATCACTCTTTCAGACATTATAACCAGGATGCAAGGTCGTCAGGACCACAGCTAATCTTTGATTGTGTGCATGTTCCAACCTGATTCATGAGACATGGTGGATCCCGGTAAGAGGATCCCACGTCGATGAGAGAGCACAAGGGGATGACTTTCTTCCCATGGGGTAAAACAAGACGCATAACCCGCTTGAATGCATGGTTGGAAATGTCCATTCTCATGACTTCAGGGCAGTTAGCTCAGCGGTAGAGCGGCTCGCTTACACCGAGTTGGTCGGGGGTTCGATCCCCTCACTGCCCATTTTTTCCTCGAGAGTGTGCTTTCGTTGTTTGTTGATCACGCTCCCCTGTGAGAGAACCATGGGATGCATGACTTCGCTGTTACCCTTGGCTTGATTTTTTCCGCACTGATTGTTGCCGGGATCCTGACCCGCATCGCCTTCGCCGTGACTGAAGCGATCACAAAAGCCCCTTGGTTGGATCTCTTCGTCAGCCTTTTCACATGGATTCCCTGGGTAGTGGGTGTGTGGCTTGACGGTTGGTCCGGGTTCCTGGCTGCGATTGTCGCCGAACTCCTGTTCCTGCATCTCTTCTGCCTCGTGCACCGGGCTATCCGCGGTAAGAAGGGAAGGACCCTCACCGATGCCCAGGGCCGGATCCTCGGTCCTTTCCGCAATCAACTCTGCCTGATGGTCCAGACACCGGCCATTTTGGTGTTTGTGCAGGTGAGATTGGCCGAAATCCTGATCTATCCACCGGTTGCCTGGCTTGGAAAACTCCCCACCTACAGGGCCTCCGAGTGGATCAATCTCTCCCGGCACAAGTATGACGGGCTCGCGGGCTACGACCTTCTCTGGTGCTGGTACTGCGACTGGATGACAGGCATCTGGGCGCTCGGGAGCGAGATGCTCCGGAACATCGAGTCCTTCTGGTGCCCGATCCGATTCCGTAGTGATGTGAAGAACCGCAACATTTCCACCGACTTCCCCGATGTGGAAAAATGGTCTCCCTCGGACGGAACCATGGAGGATGCGGTCCGCGCCTTTGAGGCCCATTATGACGGGAAGAGAAAGAACAGCTGGTGGGGCCATCCCGAGCGAAGAAAGCCCGCTCAACCCCTCGGGGACGCTTGAATTTCCAGAGGATCGATCCTTCTGCGGAGTACCGGGTTCTTCGTCTCCGGAGCAGCGGTGGACGGTGGGAACTCGGATTCAGTGACTATCGTGACGGCATGAGGATCCGTATGGGGCTGTCGGAGAGGCCGCCATCCGTCATTGATTTCTGCCTTGGTCATGATGCCTCCCTCTACGCCCCTGTGCTGGAGGCGGTGCTCAACCGCCTGAAACTGCTTGAGGAATCAGCGTGTGCGGAGGAAATCGACGCCCTCTTTCCCTGGTCGGGCACAAGACCCGATCCCGCAATTCATCTCCCGGTGCTACTGAAGTCTATGAACCGATTTTGACCTCTGAGAGCATCACCGCAGATCCGGAGTGTTCACCAAGAATGCGCGAGATGATTGGGTTAAAATGTTGCACCGATCTTCGGGAGCGGAAACTATTCAAAACACCCCCCTTCTTCAGATGTTCCCCCGCCTACTGCTTCTTCTCCTTCTTGGTCTCACCATCTCCCTGCGCGGCGCTGTCACCCAGTCTCCTTCCTCTCCCGGAGACGCAACGCAACTTCGGATTCCCGATGCCCTAAAGGGCTGGCAGGACTGGGCCCTCTGGGGACTTGCAGACAAAAAGAGCCCGACTCCCTACTGCGATCAGGAGAATCATCTCTCCTTCTGGCCCACCCGCCTTGGTGTCACAGTGGGGAAGGATGGAGGTAGCTTTGAGGTCTCCGTGACGGTCTTCGCTCCCTCCTGGGTGGCGCTACCTGGAGGAGCCGAGGTGTGGCCCCTCTCGGTGAGCCTCGACGAACGGGCAGTACCCGTGGTCGAGCACGAGAAGATGCCCTCGCTTTACCTCCAGCCCGGCACGCACAGGATTGCAGGAAAGTTCGTCTGGGACTCTCTCCCGCAGCGCCTTTCCGTTCCCCGCGAGATCGGATTGCTTGACCTGACGCTTGAGGGCAAACCGGTGGAGACCCCGCTTTGGGACGCGAAGGGTGATCTCTGGCTAAAACGGGACGGTACGGCCCGCGAGGGCGAGAAGGACTTTCTCTCTACGACCCTCTACTTGCTGTTGGAAGACGGCACGCCGCTGATTCTCCGCACCCGTGTGGAGCTGGTGGTCTCCGGCAAGAACCGCGAGGAGGAAATCGGCATCGTTCTGCCCGAGGGATGGAAGGTCTTCCAGGTCTCCGGCAACGGAATCCCCGTGGCGGTCGATGAGAACGGACGCCTCAAGGCCCAGGTGCGTCCCGGCAAATGGACCGTGGAGATCGGGGCTTTCCGCCTGCAGGACACCCGTGAGATCGGCTTTGCCAAGGGAGTGAAGCCCGCCGCCGCACAGGAGCTCTTTGCTTTCCGCGCGCGCCCCGACTTCCGTCTGGTCGACATCTCCGGGGGCTCCCCTGTCGATGCCTCACAGACAACGATCCCCGGCGACTGGAAAAAATACCCCGTCTACCGCTGGGAGACGGCTTCCCCGATCCGTATCGAAGAGCGCCTCCGCGGCATGGGCACGCAGAAGCCCGAGGGTCTCGGCATCAGCCGCCAGCTCTGGCTCGACATGGATGGCAAGGGGTGCACCTTCCACGACTTCATCACCGGCAGGAGCCAGCAGATCTGGCGACTCGACGCCACTGAGGGGGAGGAACTCGGCTCGGTCAGCATGAAGGGCGAGGGCCAGCTCATCACCCGCAATCCCACAACCGGCGCCCCCGGCGTGGAGATCCGCACCCGCAACCTCTCGCTGGAGGCCACCGGCAGGATGAAGGTAGCCTCCGAGCTCTCCGCCTCCGGATGGAAGACCGACGCCGGGAATGTCTCCGTGACCCTGAACCTCCCGCCCGGATGGAGGCTCTTCGCCCTCTTCGGCGCCGACTGGGTCTCCGGTGACTGGCTCACAGCCTGGAACCTGCTGGATCTCTTCCTGCTACTGATCTTCACCCTCGCCGTCTTCCGTCTCTGGGGATTCCTCCCCTCCGTTGTGGCCTTCCTTGCCTTCGCCCTCTCTTACCACGAGCCGGGTGCCCCCCGTTACAGCTGGCTCATCCTCCTGATTCCCCTCGCTTTGGGACGGATCCTCACCAAGGGGTGGGGAGGGCGCGTCGTCTCCGCTTCCAAGTGGATCTGCATCGCGGTGCTCCTCATGAACCTCATCCCCTTCCTTTCCCAGCAGCTCCAGCAGACGCTTTATCCTCAACTGGAGCGCGTCTCCCGTCATCCCTGCAGGCCTTCGATGCCTGCTCCTGCCAAGGGTGATACGCAGATGGATGATTCCGTCCCGGCGCCTGAACCGGAGGAGGCCTCAGTGTCTGCTTCGGACAATGGTCTCGTTCGAGGTGTAGGAGTTGCAAGGGCCTCTATAGCCAGCCCAATGGTAAGAGAGAGGGCTAAAACCGATGGAGACATTGGCGCTTGGGCATTAAGCAATGCGGCTCCCATCAACAAGGGAAAGCCCCGGAATGCCTCCCTCTACCAGACGCAGAATCTGCAGAATGACCTAGGCGCCAATATCCAGACCGGACCGGCTCAGCCGACTTGGAAATGGAGAAGCGTCTCCTTCGGATGGAACGGCCCCGTCACGGCCGCCCAGACGGTCCGCCCCATCCTGGTTCCTCTCCCTCTGGAGCGTCTCCTGACCATCCTCCGGATCATCACCCTGCTGCTGCTTGCGGGGATCCTACTGGATGCCCGACGGATCACGGGGTTACTTGGTGCCTCCGGCCGAGGAGCCGGCGCAGTGAGGTCGCTTTTCGTCGCGGTCTTCCTCGCTTTTGGCTTCTGCGAAAAAGCCTCGGCCGATTCCCAGATCCCCGATCAGAAGATGATCGAGACGTTGCGCGACCGCTTGCTCGAGCCTTCGACTGCCTATCCCACGGCGGCCGAGATCCCGACGGCGGCGCTCAAAATCGAGGGCCGGCGCCTCCAACTCGACATTGAGGTGCATGCCGCGCTGCGCACGGCGGTTCCGGTTCCCGGGAATCTCCCTTCCTGGTCGCCGCTGACCGTTCAGCTCGACGGGAAACCGGCCGAGGCATTGCGCCGGGCCGATGGGTTCCTCTGGGTGGTTGTGCCCGAGGGGGTGCACCGGATCCAGGTGACCGGCCTCCTCGGCGAGGTGACCGATTGGGAGTGGTCCTTCCAGCTCAAGCCGCGGCGGGTCACGATCGAGGCCCCCGGATGGACGGTCACCGGGGTGAAGCCGAACGGCGTCCCCGAGAAGCAGGTCTTCCTTTCCCAGAAACAAAAGACAGGTGGTGGTGGCGCCGATTATGACAATCCCGACCTCAAGAGCATCGCGCTCGTGGAGCGCAACCTGGAGCTGGGACTCGTCTGGCATGTCCATACGACGCTCACCCGGAAATCACCCGAGGGAAGGGCCATCTCCCTGCGCATCCCGCTGCTCCCCGGTGAGAACATCCTCAGCTCCAACGCCGTCGTGAAGGATGGGGCCGTGGAGGTGCGTCTCGGTGCCCGGGAAGGGAGCTATTCATGGGACAGCGAGCTACCGGTCACGACCTCCCTGCATATTGCCTCGCGCAGGGAGGATGCCTGGACCGAGCTCTGGCGCCTCGCCGCCTCGCCCGTCTGGAATGTCGGCTTCAGCGGGCTTGCACCCGTCTTCGAGCCGCGCACTCCCGACCTGATCCCCGTCTGGCATCCGTGGCCCGGCGAGTCGGTCGATCTCTCGGTCAGCCGTCCCGTCCCCGTGGAGGGGGCCACCGTGACTGTGGACAAAGGGCGTCATCGCATCGTGCTGGGCCGCCGCCAACGCCAGTCCTCGCTGGATCTGAGCCTGCGCTGCAGTGTGGGTCAGGATTTCCGGATCACGCTTCCGGCCGGAGCCCAAGTGACCTCGCTGAAGCTCTCCGGCCAATCCTCCCCGGTCCGCATGGAGGGGGAGCAGCTCGTCGTCGCGCTGAAGCCGGGATCCCAGAATCTCTCTGTCGTCTGGACGACCCCCCGGCTTCTGGAGTCGACCAGCACCGCAGGAAACATCAAGCTGCCCGTGGAAAGCTCCAATATCACGACCGAGATCACGGTGCCGGACGACCGCTGGACGCTCTGGACATTCGGTCCGGTGATCGGGCCTGCGGTCCGTTTCTGGGGGCTGCTGCTCGGCTCGGTGATCGCCGCCGCCGTGCTCGCCAGTCTGCGGCTCTCCCCTCTGAAATCCACGGCCTGGTTCCTGATGCTCGTCGGTCTGACCCAGGTGAATCTTCCCTCGGCCCTGGCGGTCGTTCTTTGGTTCTTCCTCTTCGCGTGGCGCGGAAGCGTGCCGTGGGAGGGGCGTCCGGTCCTTAGGAATCTCTTCCAGCTCTTCCTGCTGGGGCTGACGCTGGCCTTCCTCGTCATCATGATCATCCTGCTCAACGTGGGACTGCTCGGTTCCCCGCACATGTTCATCATCGGCAACTACTCCAACTCCGGGATGCTGCAATGGAGCGAACCGCGTTGCGGCAACCTGCTGCCCCAGCCCGGATGCGTCACGGTCTCCATCTGGTGGTACCGCCTCCTGATGCTCCTCTGGGCGCTCTGGCTCGCCTCTTCGATGGTGCGGTGGCTCCCGTGGGCCTGGAAGCAGTTCTCAAGCGGCTCCATCTTCCTGAAGATGGGAGCCAGAAAGCCCGCGGCACCCGCCTCGGGAATGCCCCCGATCCCGAAGGGCTAAAAAATCGAAAAGGAAAACCGGCGATGGAAAATCCCTAAGCCGGAAATTCCAAGGCGATCCAAGCCAAGGCTTCCTCGCGTGAGGTGAGGGAGCCCTCGAGTTGACGGGTCTGGATGGCTTGGAGGATCTCGGCAAAACGCTTCCCCGGCTTCATTCCCAGAGCGATCAGGTCGTGACCGGTGATCAAGGGTTCGGGAATCAGCGGTGCACGGCCGAACTCTTCCCGCTTCGCGATGAGCATGGCGTGGTTATCGAGCATTCCGTGGCTGGCCAGGCAGTCGACGCGGTGGAGTTCGAGTTCCTCCTCGAAGGTTGGCCGCGCCATCATGCGCTTCAGGGTGGCGACCCGCATGTTCGGGACATCCTTGAAGCTCATATGGAGACGCACTGCGGGGATCACGGCATCGATCACCTCATTGGGAAAGCGGAGTCGCTGGAGCAGGCGGAGGGTCATTCCGGCACTCACACCCTCGTGTCCGTTGAAGCGGATGCGACCGGTCTCATCGACCGCGCGCGTGGCGGGCTTTCCGATGTCGTGGAAGAGGACGGAAAGCACAAGCGGCAGCGAGGCATCGGGCGCCAGCATCGAGAGCATCAGGCGCGTGTGGACGAAGACATCGCCCTCGGGGTGGAATTCCGGAGGCTGGTCGCATCCCTTGAGCGCCTCCATCTCGGGCAGGACCTGCCGCAGGAGACCGCTCTCGTCGAGGAGGTCGAAGCCGCGCAGGCGGTTGGGTGAGAGGAGGATCTTCACCAGTTCCTCGCGGATCCGCTCGGCGCTGACTGCATGGATCTCCGGTGACCAGACCAGGATCTCCCTCCATGTGTCCGGATCGATCTCGAATCCTAGGGTGGTTGCGAAACGAACCGCACGGAGCAGGCGGAGCTTATCCTCGGCAAAGCGCTCCGAGGGATCGCCGATGGCCCGGAGAAGACGCGACTCGAGATCCCGGCGTCCTTCCACGAAGTCCAGGATCCGTTCCTCGATCGGATCGAAGAAGAGACCGTTCACCGTGAAGTCGCGCCGTCGCGAGTCACCCTCGGCGTCGGTGTAGCGGACGCTCTCGGGATGACGCCCGTCGTGGTAGGCTCCATCGCCGCGGAAAGTGGCCACCTGGATCTCCGCTCCCTGCTCCAGGACAATGATCACGCCGAACTGGACCCCCACGGGAACCGTCCTCGGGAAGAGGGCCTCGACCTGTTCGGGGCGGGCGTTGGTGGCGACGTCGTAATCGTGGGGAGTCAGGCCGAGGAGTTGGTCGCGGACACAGCCTCCCGCATAGAGCGCCTCGAATCCCTTGGCACGCAGGCGCTCCACGATGGATCGTGCTGCTGCTTCACTCATGCCCCCATCGTGCATCGTTTAGGTGGAAAGGCAAAATGAAGAATGAAAAATGAAAAACACTGGAACTTCTCCATGGAAACGCTCGCTCGATCAATAGAGGCATTGAGGCGATCATGTTTCTCTAAAAGCCTTCAGTCTTCAGCCTTCAGGCTAACAGCCTTGTTCTCAGTTTCCCTTTGCCCCGATTTTCCGCCTCATGGCGTCGCCAAGGCTGTAGAGGGCGAGAAGGGTGCTCAGCAGTGCCAGTGAGGGAAAGAGAAGCATCCACCAGGCTCCCTTGAGTGGATTGATCGAAGCGGCCCCCTCGGCAAGGAGTGATCCCCAGCTCGACTGGGGGGCCTGAACGCCGAGTCCGAGAAAACTCAGGAAAGCCTCGTCGATGATCACCGAGGGGATGGCCAGCGTCAGGTAGACGAGGATGATTCCGGCCAGATTCGGAAGGATATGTTTCCGAAGGATGGTCCAGTATCCCTCGCCGAGCACGCGGGCCGCGGCCACATAGGAGCGTTCCCGCAGGGTGAGCGTCTGGCCCCGGACGATCCGTGCCATGGTGAGCCATTCGATCACGCCGAGGCTCAGGATCAGGATGACAAGTCGCGAAGATCCCACGAGCCACTCCCATCCTTGACTGCTCGCGGCAATCTGGAGGCGCTCGTTGAAGGCATTGATGAAGATGAGGATGAAGATCAGCCGGGGCACCGAATAGAGGACATCGACCAAGCGCATCATCGAATTGTCGGTGCCGCGACCCGCGGATCCCGCGATCAGGCCGTAGGCGGTTCCGATGAAGAGGCTGATGGCCGCACCGCAGATGCCGACCAGCAGCGAGATGCGTCCTCCTTCCATGATCCTGAGAAGCAGATCCCGGCCGTTCATGTCGGTGCCGCAGGGATGGGCGATGCTCGGCGCGGCGTAGGTGAGCGGGGAGGGGAGTCGGTGGGAATCCGGGAGCGCCAGGGGTCCCGCGAGAACAAGGAGCCCCATGCCCGCGAGCACAAGGGCGGCCACCTTTGCAGATCCGGGGAAGGTTTTCATCATTCCCGTATCCTGCGGTCGAGGAAGCGGTAGGAGAAATCCACCAGCAGGTTGAAGAACATCAGCAGCACGCAGTAGACGATGACCACTCCTCCAAGGAGGAATCCGTCGCGGTTAAGGATCGAATTCACGAAGAATCCCCCTGCTCCCGGAATATGGAAGATCGTCTCCACGACAATGGATCCGGTGAGGAGGTTCGCGGCGAGCGGGCCCAGGTAGGAGACGACCGGCAGGATCGCGACGCGGAGGGCATGGCGGTAGACCACGGCGCGTTCGGTTAATCCCTTCGCGCGGGCCGTGCGGACGAAATCCTCAGCCAGTGTTTCCCTGAGGCTGTCATGCAGGAGGCGGGCGATCACTGCGGCGTAGGGAATCGCCAACGTGATGGCTGGAAGGAGAAGCTGGATGGGAGTTCCCCACCCACCGACAGGAAGCCATGCCAGCTTGATCGAGAAGATCAGGATGAGAAGCGGTCCCAGCACGAAGGATGGGAGGGAGATGGCAAGAAGCGTCGCAGCCAAGGCGCCCCCCTCCGCAACGGTTCCGGGTCGCGCCGCGGCGAAGGCTCCCAGCCAGACACCCGCCGTGATGGCGATCAGCAGCGCGGTGGCTCCGAGGGTGAGCGTGACCGGAAGGGTCTGGGCGAGGATTTCGTTGACCGAGCGGTTGCGGTATTTCGTCGAGAGACGCAGGTCACCATGAAGGAGATCCTTCAGGTAGCCGGAGTATTGCTCAAGGAGAGTTCCATCCAGTTTGTACTTCGCGAGAAGTTGCTTCTCGATGGCTACAGGCAGTTTCCGCTCCGAATCAAAGGGGCCGCCCGGCGAGAGGCGCATCAGGAAGAACGTGATCGTCACCACGCACAGCAACACCAGGGGGAGGGATGCAAGACGGCGAAGCATGGGGAGTAGGAAGGATGAAACCTGAGACCTGAAACCTGAAAGAAAAAACTCTCCGTGTCTCTTTCAGGAGGAGGTTGAAATTGCTCCACACCTAATGCTCAAAGGAAAACCTTCAACCCAGCTTGCCTCCCCTTTTTCAGGTTTCAGCCTTCAGGTATCAGGTTTCCCCGCAGCTACTCCTCGGGAGTGGCTGCGGCGACGATCTCCGCGAATCCACGCGGGTCGAGGCTTGCTCCGCCGACCAAGGCCCCATCGATGTCAGGTTGAGACATGAGTTCCCTGGCGTTGGCGGGAGTCACGCTTCCGCCGTAGAGGATGCGCGCTTTCTTGGCAACGGATGTTCCCGCGAGCTTCCCGAGGTAATCACGGATGAAGAGGTGGGCTTCCTGTGCCTGTTCCGGAGTTGCGGTCAGGCCGGTGCCGATCGCCCAGACGGGCTCGTAAGCCACGATCACATCGGAGATCTGATCGGGGGTGAGTCCATCAAGCGCTCCCCGGAGCTGCCCCTCCAGGACGGCCTTCTCCTGTCCGGCCTGACGTTCCTCGAGCGTCTCGCCGACGCAGAGGATGGGGCGGAGTTCGGATGCGAGCGCCGTGACCAGCTTGCGGCGGACGAGTTCGTCGGTTTCGCCGAAGAGGCGGCGCCTCTCGCTGTGACCGACCAGCACGTAGCGGACGAAGAGATCCCGCAGCATGGTGGCGGAGATTTCGCCTGTGTAGGCCCCCTTGGCCTCGGGTGACATGTTCTGGGCCCCGAGACGGATCTTCTGGGCGCCGCCGAGGATCTCGGAGGCCTTGGCGATCGCGGTGAAGGGGGGGATCAGGACGATGTCGACATCGTTGAGTTTTTCCGTCTCCTGACGGAAAACCTCCAGATAAGGGGCGACCTCCGAGGAGGTCATGTTCATCTTGAAGTTACCGGCGACGAATTTCTTGCGTGGAAGGGACATGGTGATTGTTGGGAATTAAGCTTTGTCGTTCAGTGCGGCAACGCCGGGGAGAATCTTGCCCTCAAGAAGCTCGAGGGAGGCTCCGCCGCCGGTGGAGGCGTGGGTAACCTTGTCGATGACGCCGAATTTCTTCGCGGCGGTCGCCGTGTCGCCGCCGCCGACGATGGTGATGGCTCCGGCGGCCGTGGCTGCGGCGACGGCGTTGGCCATCGCCTTGGTGCCCTCGGCGAAGATGTCGAATTCAAACACGCCGCACGGCCCGTTCCAGACGATCGTCTTTGCGGAAGCGATGACCTTGGCGAAGAGTTCGCGCGTCTTCGGTCCGCAGTCGAAGCCCTCCCAGCCGTCGGGGATGCCGCTTTCGACGGTGGCCGAGCCCGTGTTGGCGGTGGGTGAGAATGCGTCGCCGGTGATGAAGTCGACGGGCAGGTGGATGCGGACGCCCTTCTCCTTGGCCTTTGCGACGAGTTCCTGAACGATCTCCGCGCCGGCGGGATCATAGAGGCTGTTGCCGATCTGCATGCCGTTGAGAACCTTGAGGAAGGTGTAGGCCATGCCGCCGCCGATGATGATGTCATCGGCCTTCTCGACGAGGTTCCGGATGAGGGGGATCTTGTCGGCGATCTTGGCGCCGCCAAGGATCGCGAGGAGTGGGCGCCGAGGGTTCTCAAGCACGGCTGCAAAGGCAGCCAGTTCCTTCTCGACCAGGAAGCCCGCCACCTTGTGGGGAAGCTCGACCCCGGTGACGCTGGAGTGGGCGCGGTGGGAGGTGCCGAAAGCGTCGTTCACGTAGATGTCGGCGAGTTTGCTGAGGCTGGCTCGGAAGGCGGCCACCTTGGAGGTGTCGGCCTTCACGCTGTTTCCTTCGGCATCCTTGGCCTTGCCCTCCTCCTCGATGTGGAAACGGACGTTCTCGAGCAGGATGACCTCGCCGGGCTTCAGGGCGGCGCAGGCAGCCTCGACTTCGGATCCGACGCAGTCGTCGAGGAACTTCACCGGCTTGCCAAGCAGTTCCTGAAGCTTGGCGGCGACGGGCTTGAGGGTGTACTTGGCGACGCGCTCGCCGTTGGGACGGCCGAGATGGCTGGCCAGGACGACCGAGGCTCCCTGATCCAGGGCATGCTGGATGGTCGGAAGCGCCGCGGTGATGCGCTGGGTATTGGTGATCTCTCCGGTCTGTTTGTCCTGAGGGACATTGAAGTCAACGCGGATGAAGACGCGTTTGCCGGCGAGGTCGAGGTCCTTGATCGTTTTCTTGGCCATGGTAATGGGAATTGAGGAAGTCTGTTGGGTTGAAAAGAGGAGGGCAGGAAAGACAGGAATGTACCTGCTTTTCCTGCCCTCGGGAGTGTCGTGCCGTTGTTAGGCCGAGATCTTGCGGAGCAGGTCGACGCAGCGGTTGGAATAGCCCCACTCGTTGTCGTACCAGGAGACGAGCTTGAAGAACTTGTCGTTGAGCTCGATGCCCGAACCCGCGTCAAAGATGCTGGAGCGGGTGTCGTGGATGAAGTCACTGGAGACGACCTCGTCCTCGGTGTAGCCCAGGATCCCCTTGAGGTAGGTCTCGCTGGCCTTCTTCATCGCGGCGCAGATCTCCTTGTAGCTGGTGGACTTGGTGGTCTTCACGGTCAGGTCGACGACGGAGACGGTCGGGGTCGGCACGCGGAAGGACATGCCGGTGAGCTTGCCCTTAACCTCGGGGCAGACGAGGGCGACGGCCTTTGCCGCTCCGGTGGTGGAGGGGATGATGTTGATGGCCGCGGAGCGTCCGCCCTTCCAGTCCTTCTTGGAGGGGCCGTCGACGGTCTTCTGGGTGGCGGTGTAGCTGTGCACGGTGGTCATGAGACCCTCTTCGACTCCGAAGCCCTCCTTGATCAGGACATGGACGACGGGGGCGAGGCAGTTGGTGGTGCAGCTGGCGTTGGAGATGATGCTGTGCTTTGAGATATCGAGCTTCTCGTCGTTGACGCCCATGACAACGGTGATGTCCTCGTTCTTGGCGGGGGCGGAGATGATGACCTTCTTGGCGCCGGCGGTGATATGGCCCTTGGCCTTCTCTCCCTCGGTGAAGAGTCCGGTCGACTCGATCACGACATCGACGCCGAGTTCCTTCCAGGGAAGCGCGGCGGGGCCCTCCTTCACGGCAAGGCACTTGATCTTGTGGCCGTTGACCACGAGCGTGTCGTCCTCTTCCACGGAGGGGGAGGATTTCTCGCTATGGACCTCACCCTTGAAGACACCCTGGGTGGAGTCGTATTTCACAAGGTAGGCGAGGTTGTCGGCCGGGACGAGGTCGTTGACGGCGACGACTTTGTAACCTTTTTCGAGAAGCCCCTGTTCGACGATGGCACGGAAGACAAGGCGGCCGATGCGGCCGAACCCATTGATGGCGATATTTGGCATGATGATGGTGTTGGGATGGTTGCGCCGGGGGCTGCGCGGAAAAGAAAATGGGTAGGAGACGGGGGGCGACCCGTCAATTTTAAACGGAATCCGAGTGGGATTTTCCGCTAGATTCGACCGCCCGCAGGATCCCTTCGACCGTCTGTTCATGGGAGAGACCCGAGGCATCAAACTTCAGGCTGCAGGCCTGCTGATAGAGTGGAAGGCGCGATTCCAGGAGTGTGTTGAACGTGGTGCGGGGGTTCTCAACCTCGAGAAGGGGGCGTTTTCGACTGCGGGTGGCCCGTGCGAAGAGTGTGTCGGGATCGGCGTGGAGCCAGACAACGGTTCCGATCCGGCGCAGGATCCCCCGATTTTCCTCCCTGAGGACGGCGCCTCCGCCCGTAGCCAGAACGATCTTGGAGGCATCGATCAGCTCCCTGAGTTCGACGGTCTCCCGGTTCCGGAATTGCTCCTCCCCTTCGTCGGCAAAGATCTCGGTGATGCTCCTGCCGGCCCGTGCCGTGATCAGGTCATCGCTGTCGAGGAACTCATGACCCAACCGTCCCGCAAGCCTTCGTCCGATGCTGCTTTTGCCGCATCCCATGAAGCCGATGAGGATGATGTTGGAGTTCATGGCATTCATCCTACTCCCCGTCGCGCCGGAGGGCACGAAAGAATGGCAGGGTATCGAATCGTGGCTGTGGCTGCCTTGGGGGGGCTTCGGGGCTATTGTCCTGGCAGAAAGTCCAAGTATGGGGGCAGAGAGACATTTCAATATGGAACTCAAGAATTCAGAAATGGAGAGTCAGAGGAAGGCAGGCAAAGTTGATTCCAAAGTGGCTGGATAGATAGTCTTGCATGAGTAAATTTCCCTTCCCAGCTGAGCTTGTGAGCGTTGGCACTCCCTTCCGGCTCCTTGCTGTTTCAAGCCGATAACTTAAGAGAAAATCAAAAGAGGAAAACAGGGATGTAGGCGATAAACCCGAACTTCGAAGTTGAGCAGAGCGATTTGTCATAATCTGCTGACCGTAAAGAAGTCTTCACCCTCGCCTGTATCCATCGATACGCCCTCGGATCTACGCAAATCGTATCGGCCATCTTTTTACGCCAATTGACTCGCTCATTCCCATGAGACTCACCACTCGTTTCACTCGGGCTGCCTTCGGCACTCCAACCTGCTCATCCCATCGCAGATTTCATCCATTTCAACTTCGGAGTTCGGGATAAAACGAATGAGGCTCCTCTATTGCCTTTCGGATTTCCCGAGTTCCAGATTGATTTTTTTCGAGATTTTTTTCAGGCCGGCAAATTTTGAATGGGGTATTTCCCCTTGCCCCGACCCCGTCATGGCCTAGGGTTATGAGCTGATGGATTTTCTTTGCCGAACCCTGCTTTCCGGCCTCGTGGTGCTGATGCCTGCGATGGCCCAGGCCTCCCTGTACCAGGATTTCAGGAGCAAGATCTCCGGTGATTCCGGAGCCATGACGTCGGCTGATTTCGAGAGGATGGCGATGCAGATCAGGGAGCGGGCGATCCGGGAGACGCGTCCGCCTGCCGTGAGCGTCCCGACGGCGCCTGTCGCGGGGTTCGGAAAGTATCCGTGGCGCCGGAACATCATGACGACGGTCTTCTGGATCGGGGAGAGGCCGACGGCGAGGAACCCCGTTCCCAACAATCGCAGCGCCTGGGATGCCAACTGGGCTCGCAACTACGGCGGCTATGACAATCCCGACCCGAGATACAGGGATCCGAGAACCTTTGCCCCCCGCGGATTTATGCCCAGGCAGAATCCCTTCTACATCGCCCTGCCCTACTGCGACGTTTCCCGGGGCAACACCAAGCCGGAGGCCAAGAGTGTCATCCCTTGGTTCCGCGATTGCTACGAGAAGCCGGGTAAGACCGTTCTCAAGGGACGCTGGATTGCCATCCACCACGGAGGGAAGACGGCCTTCGCCCAGTGGGAGGATTGCGGTCCCTTCCGCACCGATCACTGGCAGTATGTCTTCGGTAACGAGAGGCCCCGTCCGAACCTGAACCGGGGTGCCGGTCTCGACATCTCCCCCGCCGTCCGCGACTACCTCGGCATGGGCAAGAACGACCTGTGTGACTGGAAATTCGTGGAGGCCAACAGCGTGCCCGACGGTCCTTGGAAGAACTACGGCGACAACAACACCTTCGCCCTCAAGCGCAAGGGGGTGAACCTCTACCAGTACGACCGCAACAACGCCAGAAGCGGTTCCACCATCAACACAGCGATTCGTCCCAGCACCACCTCCGTTCCCCTCAATGGTTCCTCCTCAGGGGTGAGGGCCTCACCCTCAGTCGGTTTTCAGGAATAAACGGAAGATCTATTCAACGGAACGCCGCCTGATCGTGATGCGCTTGAGCTTCGCCTCGATCTGCTGACTCTCGGTAGCCAGTTGGGCATCCTCGCGGAAGGCGTTGTGGACGAGCCGGCGGTCGTAGGAATTGAGCGGTTCGGTCTCGATGGGGCGTCCGTTTTCGCGGACGGCGCGGGCCAACTGGTGGATGCGATGAAGGAAGGCGTCATCACGCATGGAGCGGTGGTGCTCTACATCCACCACGACGCGGGGAGCCTCGCGGTTCTGCGAGACGAGGATGCGGTTGAGCAGGAACTGGAGGCTCTCGAGGGTCTCGTCGCGCCGGCCGATCAGCCGGTCGGGTTCGTTCGTGCGGATCTGGAGGATGAGGTGTCCGTCACGAAGCTGCTCCTCGATCTCCGCGACGAAGCCGAGATGGCCGAGGATGGTGTCCAGAACTTCGCGGGGAGTTGGTGTCTGGTTCATCGCTCGCGGGGGAGGGGGTGAGGTTCAGCGTTTTTTTCCGGAACCGCTTCCGCCGTTACCCTTTCCTTTGGAGGGCTTCGACGGGGTCGTCACCTTCTCGAGGGTGGGGAGCGGCTTGTTGCGGGTCCAGTACAACTGAACGATGGAGAAGATGTTCTGAGTTGTCCAGTAGAGGGCGAGGCCGGAGGCGTAATTGTAGCAGAAGGTGAGGAAGATCACCGGCATGAAGTACATGATCCGCTGTTGGGCGGCGTCGCCGCTCTTCGGGGAGATCGCCATCTGCCAGACCATGGTGCCGGCCATGATGATGGGGAGGAGATTGATCGGGAATCCGAGCACATCGGCGATCGTGTCGGGCTGGGAAAGATCCTTGATCCAGAGGAAGTGGCTGTTGCGCAGTTCGATGGCGCTCCCGAGCATGGAGTAGAATCCGAAGAAGATCGGGATCTGGATGAGCATCGGGAGGCAGCCGCCGAAGGGATTCACCCCGTATTGTTTGTAGAGCTTCATGAGCTCCTCGTTCATCCTGGTCGGATCGTCCTTATACTTCTCGCGGAGTTCGGTCATCTTCGGCGAGAGAAGCTGCATCCGCTTCATGGAGTCGGTCGCCTTGTTCTGGAGGGGCCAGAGGGCCGCCTTGATCAGGATGGTCAGGATGATGATCGCGGCGGCGAAGCTGCCGACATAGTGCTGGATCGAGTTCATCGCCCAGAGGAGAAACTCCGAGACGAGATGGAACATTCCGAAGTTCATCACTTTCTGCTGCTCTCCGCCGATCTTGCTAAGGCCGGTGAAGTCCTTAGGGCCTGCATAGATGGAGTAGCTGCGGGTGACGGTCTCCCCCGGGGCCAGTGTGATCGGCCCGGTGCCGATGCCGCCGGTGATGCCGTAGACCGGCTGTCCCGCATGGGAGTGCGCCTGATAACGGCGGGCCCAGACACCGCTGCCGGCCTGCTCCTTGGCGGGGGTGACGATGGTGCAGAAATACTGGCTCGTCACCGAGGCCCACTGGATTCCCGATTCGGGTTGGCTGTAGAGATCCTTTGCAGGATGGGTCTGGATCCCGATGAGTGGGATCTTTCCGGCCTCGAACCAGTTCACATCGATGGAGGTCATCTTCCCGTCACGCAGCCAGTTGAAGCAGGTGTAGGTGGGGAGATCGTTGATGTGGACGGGCGCTTCGCCCCCGGCCGCGATGAAGTAACCGGGGAGGGAGAGTGGTGTGTTTCCCGCGTTCTTGAAGGAGACCTCCAGGCCGACCTGGTATTCCTCCGGAGAACCGACGGTGGCCGGCAGGGTGAACTTCTTGGTGATCGAGAGACCGCCCGGAACGGAGAGGCTGAAGCTGGAAATGCCGCGGTTCTTGTCGGCAGTCATCGTGAAGCCGCCTATCGGGTTTCCGTTGGCATCGCAGAGGGCCCCGATCGGCATGCCCGAGTCCTTGTTCAGGAAGAGGCTCTGATCATGGGCTCCGAGGTGAAGGAACAGGGTGACGCTCTCGATGCCGCCCGTATTGGCCGCAAAGAGATACTCGGCGCGGCTTGTATCGATGGTCTCGCGCTTCGAGGAGATCTCAGGGATGGCGGGGGTTGATCCCGCGGAGGAAGCCGGGGCGGCGACGGGTGAGGGTAGCAGTGCCGTCGGAGGAAGCACGGTCGTCTTGGCGGCCGGAACCGGGGTCGGGGAGGGGGTGGCGGCGGCGGATTTCGCCTTGGCCTCTTTCTGGAGGGCAGCCTGCTGCGCGATGTAGGGGGCGTAGGTCTTGGAGTAATAATACTGCCAGCCGACAAGTCCTGCGACGAAGAGGGCGATGGCGATCCAGGTGGTGCGGTCGAACATGGGAAAGAAGTGAAGGTGAAAAAGTGAAAAGTGAAAGGGTGGAAAGTAACTTAACTCAGGTTTCAGGTATCTAGTTTCAGGTTTCTCGATTCCGGCACTGGGTCAAAGCCGCCGTCGCCCCACGGGTGGCACTTGCCGATGCGGCGCAGTGCGAGGAGTGATCCGCGGAGGGAGCCGTGTGTCTCCAGCGCCTCCAGGGTGTAGGCGGAGCAACTCGGGTGAAACCGGCATCCGCACCCGGTGCCACCCGCTAGGGCGTGGAGCAGCGGCGAGAGAATCCAACGGTAGAGATGAACCGGAATGCGAAGAAGAAAGGACATGAACAGGTCGAAAGGTGTCTTATGAGATCAAGCTCATGAGTCGGCGAAAATAGAGAGACGCTTGCCAAGACGCAACCATTCCGAGCGGAGCGCCTCCGTCTTTGCGGTTGCGGCAGGCGGCTTTGCCGTGATCACGAGCCAGAGGCCCCGTTTCAGTGAGGGGAGTTGATGGCGGAATATATTCCTGAGGCGCCTCTTGACCCTGTTGCGTACGACGGCCGATCCGACCCTTCTGGAGACGACGACCGCACCCTGTGTGTCCGTCCCGTCGGTGACCATCACTCCCATCCGGAGGAATGTCCCGTGAAAGGAAAGGCCCGCGGAGCGGACCTTTGCATGCTGGTATCCCGAACGAAGCCGCGCGGAACGCGGCAGCGTGAGACTAGGCCTGGGTGTGGCGGGCGTAATGGACCTCGACCCCCTTCGGGAGAAGGCGCTTGCGGCCACGCTGACGACGGCGGCTCAGGATGGCGCGACCGCCTTTGGTCTGCATGCGTGCACGGAAGCCGAATTGGCGTTTGCGCGTGCGCTTGGAAGGTTGGTAGGTGCGCTTCATGGTGTGAAAATCTCTTTAAGGAATCGGGTCGGAGAGAATGTCCGGAAGAAGAAGGGGTGTCAATGGAGGAATTGGAGGGAAGTGATTTTTTAGGAATCCTGTTGCTCCTGCCGCGGTTTCATCCTAGCTTCTCCCCTCCACCAAGGAACCGATTTCGGTTCCCTTGATGCAACGCTTGGGGTCATAGCTCAGTTGGTAGAGCGCCTCAATGGCATTGAGGAGGTCTGGGGTTCGAATCCCCATGGCTCCACCAAGCGTTTCTCTTTACGGTGTAAAGGGAAATGAGTGGAGGGAACCCACTGGGGGGTTCGAACCTTGGTTCGACTGCCATGCCGCGATTAGCGGCAATTGATTTATCCGCAGGGAAACTGCAGAGCCTTTTGCCTTTGGCAAAAGGATAATCCCCATGGCTCCACCAAGCGTTTCTTGGATGAAGCCTGATTATGCAACAGAGCGGCATCTATAGTTGTGGATGGTTGACCCGGATGGTGGATCCTCAGGGAGTTAAAACGTTGAAGCGTTAAAAGGGTTACAAGGGACTGCATTGGAAACCTTGATTCCAATCTTCGGCCCGTGCTGTTGCGACGAGTTCTCTGAATTCGTCATCTCGATTCTCAGATCAGGGCTGTTTTGATCCACTTTTAACGCTTCAACTTTCTAACTTTTTTAACCCCTGTCCCCGCTCCCGATATCCTCTCTTTGTTGCATAATTTGGGATGAAGCATCCATGAAAGGGTTCTATGGGAATAGCCTGATTCAAAGATAAGCGATTTGCTTAGTTGCTTTTACTGTTAACGGTTAAACCACGTGTTGACATGTATCTATGGCAATGCCGAGGAGCAGGTATTCCAAAACCATTCGGACCACCTTTTTTGCGGTGCTGATCCTTTTTCTCGGGGTCGGGGCCCTTGCCCTCTCCTCGTTTTGGAAGGATTATTTGCAGTATCACTTTGATAAACTCTCCGAGGACTCCAGGGTGATTTCCCATGGGGTGGTGGATTCCCTGAGTGACTCCAGCCTGCTTCTGAACTTCATCAGGGAGCAACTGGGTAAGGACTTCACGCTTTCACAGACAGATCCCGCCTCGCTCCATCGTCTCCTCGTGGAGGGTCGCAATGAGATCCAGCGGTGGAGTGAGGTCGCGAATCTTGGATTGACGATTCTCATCAATCCTTCGGGAAGGGTTGTTGATTGGAGCGGGCCATACGAGGGATCTCACGCCGACCTGGCCGACCGGTCGTTTTTCAAGGCCATCAAAGCCGATCCTGCTCTCCCTTACGCGATCAACGGGCTGGTGCTGGGCCGGACAAGCGGAAGGCCGAACTATCAGATCGCGATACCCGTGAGGAATTCCCGGGGGGCCTTGGAGTGCGTTCTCTCCCAGCAGATCGATGCCCGGGAAATGGAACAGTCGATCAGTGAGATCGTGGGGGATTACCCTTCGCGGGTCGTGGTTCGCATGTCCGATGGGGGGATTCTGATGCAGTATCCCCTGCTGCCGCTTCCGAGCGAGACATCTCCGCCGCTCAAGCGGTCGCTCATCGAGCACGGGGAAGCGGTTGCGCATGGCGGCAGTTCGCGGATTTTCCGGGTGCCGGCGGGGAAAAACGGCTTTGCGGAAACGACCTATGTGGCCGTCGTGGATGACAAGAGGTTCGGAACCTCCACGGAGGTGATGATTCCCGAGAAGACGATCATTTCCCTGTTCCTGAACAAGAACCTCGAGTTCATGATGGTGATGCTGATGGGGGTGGTGGTCATCTTCGGGCTCTTCTACGGACTCTGTCTCGGCGGACAGAAACTGGAATGCGCAATCCGGGAGACGACCACGGATCATCACACCGGGATCAGCAACCGGAGGGGGTTTGAAAACGAGTTGGAGCGGTTGATGAATCATGCGCGGCGGGAGAATAAACCGCTGACGCTTCTCTTCATGGACATCGATCACTTCAAGTCATTCAACGACACTCATGGGCACGATGTCGGGGACGAGGTGCTCAAGGGGGTTGCCGACTGCATCAGGGGGGCTCTGCGTAGGCCACTGGATTATTGCTGCCGCTGGGGAGGGGAGGAGTTTGCGATGGTCCTGCCGGATGTCTCCGTGGAGGAGGGCGTGGAGATTGCCAACCAGTTGATGGGTTGTGTCGGGGCTCTCTCAATCAGCGGACTCAGGAACACGCCGCACCGCTCCATCACTCTCAGCATCGGGATTGTGCCG
>JBEAOJ010000171.1:0-5568 GCA_041164985.1 Verrucomicrobiota bacterium
CGCGCGTCTCCACGGCAATCGCTCCCTGGCCGGGTGCCGGAAGCATCCAGTCGAGCACTTCGAGTGAGAGACTCAGCCCCTCGATCCGCAATTCCCCGGTGGAAAGATCGTGACCGAGGCGTCGGAGTCCAGCTGCGGCGAGTAGGGTGGCGTCGTAGCCCGCACTGCCGGCCACCTTGGAGAGGCGTGTCGGGACATTCCCGCGGATGGGCACGATCGCAAGGTCGGGGCGGCGCGCCTGGAGCAGCAATGCGCGGCGGGGACTGCTCGTGCCGACCGTCGCTCCGGGGGGTAAGCCCGCCAGTCCCCCGGTGTGGCGCGAGATCAGCAGATCATCGACGGGAGCCCTCGGAAGGATGGCGGCCAGGGCCAGACCCGCAGGCGTCTCCACCGGGAGATCCTTGAGGCTGTGGACGGCGAGGTCGATCTCGCCGCGCAGGAGCGCCTCCTCGAGCTGCTTGGTGAAGAGACCCGCCCCCTCGGCGGTCGGTTCGTGGAGGGGCATGGCAGTGCGGGCATCGCCGGTGGTCGTGATGATCTTCTGCTCGATGAGGAGGCCGGGATGGGCCGCTTCCAAGGCCTCCCCGACCAGCTTGCTTTGCGCCAGCGCGAGGTCGCTGCCGCGGGTTCCCAGGATGAGCGGCTTCATGGGGTGAGGTGACGGCCCTCCGGCGAGTGGATGGAGCGCAACCAGCCGATGAATCCCCCCACGTGCTCCTCGATGAGCGATTCGCAGCGGTCGACCTCCTTGCGGCGGACGGTCAAGGACTCCGAGGCGATCTGCTCGAGGCTGTCGATGTCGTAAAGAAAGACGCCGTCAAGGTCGTTGATGGCGGGATCGGCATCGCGTGGCACTGCCAGGTCGATCACGAAGAGTGGCGCGCCGCCACGCAGGCGCATGAGCGGGGCAAGCTTCTCCGGGGTGAGGATCATGTGGGGGGCGTTGGTCGAGGTGATCAGGATGTCGATGTCGGCGAAGGTCTTTTCCCAATGGTCGAAGTGCAGCGCCATCCCGCCGATCTCGGCCGCAAGCGCGGCGGCCCGTTCGTAGGTCCGGTTGGAAACGATTACGCTGCGCACGCCTCGCGACTGGAGGCTGCGCGCGGTGCGTTCGCTGATCTCCCCGGCGCCGAGGATCATGACGCGGCGTCCCTCCAGCGATCCGAAGATCTTCCCCGCCAGTTCCACCGCGACCGATCCGACGGAGGTCGGGCCGCTCGTGATCTGGGTCTCGGTACGCACCGACTTGGCGACGCGGAAGGCGTGCTGGAAGAGCTTGTGAAGCGGCCGCGTGGCGGCGCCCGCATCGGCGGCCACCGAATAGGCCTTCTTCACCTGGCCCAGGATCTCGGTCTCGCCGATCACCATCGAGTCGAGGCCGCTTGCCACGCGGAAGAGATGGCGCACCGCCCGGGGTGTGTCGTGATGGTAGAGGGGTGCCTCCAGGCCGGCCCGCTCGGTCAGGATGGAGCGGAACCCGTCGAGCGCGCGCAGCGGGCAGAGGCTGGCGGCGTAGAGTTCGACGCGGTTGCAGGTTGAGAGCATCACCGCGCCCGACACCCCGTCGATGCCGCGGACGCGCCCGAGCACCTCCGCCATTTCCGATTCGCGCACGGCGAACCGCTCCCGCACATCGAGATGGGCGGTGCGGTGGTTGAGGCCGGCGCAGAGGATGTTCATCGGGTCGAGAGATGCTGGATGACGGGCAGCAGGATCAGGGCAAGCAGGAATGTCAGGGCGGCGCCCAGCGCCTTGCGGCGTCCGGTCACAAGACCCTTCTTCGCTCCGAGAAGAAGGGCCGCGTAGAGCAGCCAGATCAGCAGGGAAAACCAGAACTTCACCCCTGCAATCGGGACGTGGGCCAGCCACCCGGCGGCAAAGCTGAGCGTCAGCAGCAGGAACCCCGCCCACAGCAGGCGGAGGATGGCCTCCGAAAGCGCGCTGATCGGCGGAAGATGGTGGAAGATCGGCGCGGGGCGGCGCGACTTGAGCTGCCGCTCCTGCACCAGGAACATGAGTCCCGCAACGCAGGCGAGGCCGAAGGCGCCGAATGCCACCAGCGAGAGGGCCGCATGGGCCTCGACCCAGGGATTGGGGCGCAGGAAGACCGGCCGGACTTCGTGAGGCAGAAAAAGCGCCGCGATCTGCAGCAGTAGCAGGAGCGGGGCGGTGAAGGCCCCCATGAGGGAGAGGCGGTAGGCGGGGCCGATGACCAGATAGATCAGGGCGATCGACCAGGAGAGGAAGACGAGTGTCTCGGAGAGATTCCCGATGGGGCAGGAATGCTCCGCCGCGCCCCGCATGGAGAGATACCATCCCTGGGCCGCGGCACCGAGGGCCACGGCAAGGACATTGAACCGGCCCGGATGAAACCGGCCCGACCCGAGGACGAAAAGCGTGTGGCCGAACCCGAAGAGGTAGCAGAGGGTCGCGGCAAGCAGGGCGAGGCGTTCCATGGATCCCTCCCGGATGATCAGCTCGGATCGAGATCCCGAGCGCCCTTCCGCTCGACCAGGGCGTAGGCGTTGTGGTTGTGGATCGACTCGAAGTTCTCCGCCTCCACGCGGTACCAGAGGATGTTGGGATCCTTCTCGGAGAGGGCGGCGACATTGCGGACGAGATCCTCCACGAAGACCGGGTTGGCGTAGGCGCGCTCGGTCACGAACTTCTCGTCGGGGCGCTTGAGCAGGCTGTAGAGCTCGGAACTGGCCGACTCCTCCACCAGCCGGATCATCTCCTCGATCCACATCGGCTTGGCGCAGCGCACCGAGTAGGTCACGTGACCGCGCTGATTGTGCGCGCCCGACTCGCTGATCGCCTTGGAGCAGGGGCAGAGGGTCGTGACAGGGACGACCACGGTGACGACGAAGTCGGCCTTTCCCTTCGGTCCGCCCGCGAGCGTGGCGCTGAAGCGCACGGTGTAGTCGAGCAGGCCCACGGCACCCGTCACCGGGGCGGGCTTCTCGATGAAGTAGGGAAACTCGAAGTCGACGTGCGCCTGGTCGCTCTCAAGCCGTTCGCTCAGCTGGACCAGGATGTCGCGGATGTTGCGGACATGGAGGACCGGCCCGTGCGAATTGAGCGCCTCGACGAAGCGGCTCATGTGGGTTCCCTTGAAATGGTGGGGAAGGTCGACCGTCAGCTGCACCGTGGCGATCGTCGCCTGCTCGCTGTGGTTCTTGTCGCGGACACGGATCGGGTAGCGGAGATCCTTGACCCCGACGCGATCGATCGGAATCTGCCGGTCATCGGGCAGGTTCTGGGTGTCGGAAAGTTGGGCGGCTGACATCGGGGGGGAAATGATGCAGGGAAAAGGAGCGGTCTTGAAAGACGAAAGAGGCACGGGAACGGTAGGATCGCCTTGGGAAATTCCTTTGGCCGGGGCGGTTGTCGACGCTCGACGGCCCGAGCCTTCCCCCTCTACTCTCCCTCCCATGCTTGAAATCATGCAAAAAGGCGGCCCGCTCATGTGGATCATCCTCCTCTGCAGCGTGGTCGCGCTGGGAGTTTTCCTCGAACGCCTGCTCTTTTTCCACAAGGCCTCCATCAGGGTCGGGGAACTGCTCGGCGGCCTCTCGCTGCTGATCCGCAACGGTCGCCTGGACGAGGCTCTGGCGGAGAGTTCGGCCAGCCCGGGTCCCGTTGCCCGGGTCCTTCAGGCGGCACTCCTTCATCCGAAGGAAGAGCGCGCCGTGCTGCAGTCGATCGCCAGGGACGCCGCGTTGCTGGAGATCCCGAAACTGGAACGCAATCTCCCCATCCTCGCCACCCTTGCCTACGTCACGCCGCTGGTCGGCCTGCTCGGGACGCTGCTCGGCCTGCTTGATGCCTTCCTCGTTCTCTCCGCCCACGGCGGCTATGCCACGGCCGCCGAGCTTTCCCGCGGTGTCTACCAGAGCCTGCTGGACGCGGCCTCCGGCCTCGGGATCGCCATTCCCGCCCTGCTCGGGCACAGCTATCTGGTCTCGCGGGTCAACGACATCATCCATGACATGGAAAGGGCCGGCATCGAGATCGTGAACCTCCTCGCTGATCACCGGAACGACTGATGAGGCTTCCGCGCTGCAAGGGGGCCGAGGGGCCCTATCTCCTGATGGCGCCCGCGCTCGGCACGCTCCTGAGCCTTGTCTTTTTTCTGCTGCTGGGCGGCTACTTCACGCTGCAGCCCGGCATCGAACTGAAGGTGCCCGACTCCCCCTTCCTGCTGCTGCCGCAGCACGATCCGCAGGTGGTGAGCGTGACCGGGGCCCCGCTTCCCCAGATCTACCATGACGGGCAGGTGGTGACGCCTGCACAGCTTGAGTCGGCACTCAGGAAAGGCCGGCGCGCCGGCAGCCTCATCATCAAGGCCGACCGGCTGGCCCCCTATGACCTGCTGCTGCGGATCATGACGATCGGCGCCGATTGCGGCTACACCGTGGTTCTGGCCAGCGGCTCCGGTGGATCATGAGCCCGGAGCTTTCCAGGCTGCCGAAGGTTCCGACTTCTCCGCGCCAGCTGGGGGAGTTGGCCCAGCTCCTTTTCGAGTGGCCGATCAGACAGGCCCCCAGGTTGACCCTTCCGCTCTGCATCCTGCTGGCGGCGGTGGCCCAGACGGCCATCGTCGTGATCTTCTCGATCAGCTACGAGGCCCCTTCCGCCAAGCTGGCGCTCGCTCCCCGGTTCTATTTCCTGCCGCCTGATTCGGCCAGTGCACGCCAGCTCGGGGCATGGCTTGACGGGAACGACCCGGCGCTCTTTGCCCCGGGACGTGCCACGGCCTCGGCGCTCCCGCCGCCACCTCCCCTCAAATACCGTCCGAGCTATGAGGAGCCCCCTCCTCCCCTTCTCCCGCTCCCAGAAATAGGTGGGCAACAGATGGAACCACCTTTACCCCCTTTCCCGTTCTCACCCTCGATGATTCCAGGGACGGAGAGCGGGGGAGTGTTGCGGAAAAGTCCCCCCTCAACGGCGTCTGTGGCGCCTCATGGAATGTCCGCAGTGGCCGCCGGGGCCGCACCCGTTGTTCGCTGGCTTGATGAGCTGGAGACAAGGCGACCTGTGGGAACAGGCGGAACGCCCCCTTCTCCCCTGCCTCGAATGGCCGCAACAAAACCCTCCCTCTACCAGGTGTCGGTGGGTACCGAGGGGATCCCCATGCATTGCATCCTCACCGACTCCTCAGGCAATGCCGAGGCTGACGAGGCGGGTCGCATCTGGATCATCTCCTGCCGCTTTCAGCCTGCCGGCACCCCCTCCTGGGGTCGCGTCCTCATACCTTGGGAAGCCTCTGTCCCTAATTTTCAGGCCACTGCCACGAGCAAGCCCGCTCCCAAGCCATGATCCAGATCACGCTTTCCTGGTTTGTCTGCCTCTATCTGGTGCTCTCGCTCGTCGGCATCCTGATCCTCTGGATCGGCTATGAAATGATCCGGAAGCGCCATGCCAACAGCATCGCCAGGGATCGCATTTTCTGCCGGATCTGCGGAACACGCCACACCGACACGAGTACAGCAGATCTGCTCGTGTGCCCAGTGTGTGGCAGCAAGAACGAACGTGCGACCGGCGGGAATTTTTAGAGAACCGCCC
>JBEAOJ010000172.1:0-8384 GCA_041164985.1 Verrucomicrobiota bacterium
CGCCTTCCTTCACATCAAAAGATGGAGAGGAATCGCCACCCGTTATGCGAAAAATGCCTCCTCCTTCCTGGCTGCTATCCAAATACGCTGCATCGCTCTCTGGGCTCTTATCTCGTGACGACACTATCTAGGGAAACGCTGATTAAATCCCATGATGGCCGCTGAAGGACAGTTGCTGATTTTTTAACGGCACTTCTCTCACGAGAAGCGGTGCCGTCCCCCATTGGGATGGGGGATCATGCCTTCGGCATGCTTCTCCGCGCCTCTCCCCAGAGGCTTGGTTGAAGGCGCGAGCGCTGGGCAACACGTAGCTGCGGGAGCGGCTTGGGTAGTTTTTCCGCAGGCAAACCCGTCAGGGCGAGCCTCGCAGGAGCGAGCGAGTCAACACCCGCAGCGGTCTCGCCCGAGTGAGCAACGCCACAACGACGAGCGGCTGGAGCCGCATCGTAGCCTGAGAACCACGCCTCCGGGAGGAGGCGCGGAGAAGCCCTCCAAAGGAGGGATCCCGAAGGGACGGCACTGCTTTGCGGAAGCAAAGTGCCGTTCAAGCAGTCCGGAGGACGAGGGCCTCGGGAGAGGCCGAGCAAAAATCTACAAATGCCTTCAGCCCTTGGGGTTGCGGAGATCCAAGCCAAAGGCCACAAAGCCTTCGGCTTCATGGCGTGGCACGGGGGCCAACTACGTTGGCTTCGCGGTTACAGCCCGCAGCGGGGATGCTCCCGCGAAGCCGCCTTACCCGCGGCCCATGGCTTGCCCGGCCATTGCTTCGCATCCGCTACAGCTTTCCGCAACGGCCTCTATGCGATTTAATCAGCGCTTCCCTAGGAAAGCGGTGCGGTAGTTCACGCGATATCGAGATACAAGGGCGGCACGGCTTGCCGGGCGGCAAGCGGCGTTAAATTACAACCGCTTCGCTTGCTCTTTGCCCACCACTCCATGGCATCCGCAAATCTTTTATCTAAATCCGAATCAAAAACGCTCGCATACGCATTCCTTGAAATCCTCAGGCCTTGGGAAATTTCTCGGTCAGGGCATCAAGCACGGGAGCGGAGACAAACGGGGAGACATCACCGCCGAGGCGGGCCACCTCCTTGACGATCCGGGAGCTCAGGAAGATGCAATCCTCCCTGGGTGTGAGGAAGATGGTCTCGATCTTCGGCTCAAGGCGGCGGTTGGTCAGTGCCATCTGGAACTCGAACTCAAAGTCGGAGACGGCCCTCAGGCCCCGGATGACGACGAAGGATTCCCGGAGGCGGCAAAAATCGACCAAGAGACCGTTGAGCGGCTCCACGGAGAGGCCCGGCTGATCGCCGACGCTTCGGCGTATGAGATCGACGCGTTCCGCCGTGGTGAAGAGTGGGCTTTTCGCCTCGTTGTCGGCCACTCCGACGATCACCTCGTCGAAGAGACCGAGCGACCGCGTGATCAGGTCGAGGTGACCATTGGTCACCGGATCGAAGCTCCCCGGATAGATCGCGCGGCGGCGGCTCATGAAACGGTTATTCCCACTCGATGGTGGCGGGCGGCTTGCTCGAGACGTCGAGCACGCAGCGGTTCACTCCCTTCACCTCGTTGATGATGCGGCCGGAGATCTTGCCGAGCAGGTCGTAGGGGAGGCGGACCCAGTCAGCTGTCATGCCGTCCTGGCTCTCCACGACGCGGAGGGCGATCGTGTAGTCGTAGGTACGCTCGTCGCCCATGACCCCAACCGACTGGACGGGCAGTAGGACGGCGAAGGACTGCCAAACCTTGAAGTACCAGCCCGAGTTCTTCATCTCCTCGAGGACAATGCGGTCAGCGTCACGCACGATGCGGAGTCGCTCCGGCGTGATGGCACCGACGATGCGGACGGCAAGACCCGGACCGGGGAAGGGCTGGCGGTCGACCACTTCGCGGGGCAGCCCCAGTTCTCGACCCACCTCGCGCACCTCGTCCTTGAAAAGCTGACGGAGCGGCTCGACAAGCTCGAATCTCATGTCCTTGGGGAGGCCTCCGACATTGTGGTGGCTCTTGATGAGGGAGGCTGGATTGCCCGCAATCGGCACGCTCTCGATGACGTCGGGGTAAAGGGTTCCCTGGGCCAGGAACTTGAAGGGGTGCTTCGACCCCTTCGCGGACTTCTGAAGATCGTTGGCCGCCTGCTCAAAGATGCGGATGAATTCGGTACCGATGATTTTGCGCTTCTTCTCCGGATCAGTGACTCCCTTGAGACCTCCCAGGAACCGTTTGGTTCCATCGACGATCTTGAGACGGATCTTGAAGTTGCGTCCGAAGAGCTTGTCGACCGCATCGCGCTCGCCGAAGCGGAGCAGGCCGTTGTCGACGAAGATGCAGGTGAGTTGGTCGCCGATCGCCTTGTGGATGAGGGCTGCCGCCACGCTCGAATCGACACCACCGCTCAGGCCAAGGATCACACGCCCCTCGCCGACCTGATCGCGGATCTGCGAGCAGATGCGCTCGATGAAGGAGCCCATGGTCCAGTCACTCTTGCAGCCGCAGATGCCGTGGAGGAAGTTCTGCAGAATCGCCTTCCCCCTCGGGGTGTGGTGCACCTCGGGATGGAACTGCATGCCGTAGATCTTCCTCTTCGCGTCGGCGATGACGGCGTGAGGCGCGTTCTCCGTGGTTCCGATGGCGGTGAAGCCCTTGGGGAGCTTCTCGACGCGGTCTCCGTGGCTGTTCCAGACATCAAGCTTCTTTGGCAACCCCTTGAAGAGGGGTGAGGATCCCATGGTCGCGAGGACCCCCTTGCCATACTCCCGGTGGGAAGAGCGGGCAACGGAACCGCCTAGGTCGCGCGAGAGTAGCTGCATGCCGTAGCAGATGCCGAGGATCGGGAGGCCGAGTCCGTAGATCGAGGGATCGACCTTCGGGGCCTTCGGGGCGTAGACACTGGCTGGACCGCCCGAGAGGATGATCCCCTTGACCGTGCCGTCGGCCATGATCTCGGCGGCCTTGGTGGTGTGAGGGACGATCTCGGAGAAGACGCGGCACTCGCGCACGCGGCGGGCGATCACCTGCGTGTACTGCGATCCGAAATCAAGGATGACAATCTTGGAGGATGCCTTGGGAGCCTTGGATGCCACGGAGGAGGCGGATTTCTTAACGGAAGATTTCCTGGTGACTTTCTTCTTCACGGATTTCTTGGAGAGAGACGGCATGGTTGGCTGGATTGGAGATTTTAGGGAAGCACTGAGGGGAATTATTGAAAGTCGTTTCCGAAGGCCCCCATGTCGCCCTTCATCACCTTTTCATTGTAGAGTTGTCCCTTCCCCTCAAGGCCCTTGACGACGTTATTGGCTACATCGTCGGCATCCTGCTCGGTGGTGGCGCATCCGGCCAAGGCAAGCAGGGGAATGAGCAGAACGACGAAGAGAAAGAGTCTGAGGAGCGATTTCACCCAACGAACCTAGGTAGAGTTCGGTGAAATCGCAAGATGGCAACACGGGAAGGCGGGGAGATAGATAATAGGAGGAGAGTTGAAGGCTGGCCTGCAGAGTCGAGAGTCGAGTGGTGTATTAAGCCATGGTCACTTCAGTAAAGACTGAGGACTGTTGGACTGTTGGGCCATCCCCCTTCCCTTGATTCCATTCATCATCATTGACGGCACTTTGTTGCCGCAAAGCGGTGCCGCCCTTTTAGGGCTGTTCGCTACGCTTTGCAGACCCGGCCGTTGCTTCGCATCCGTTACGGCAGTCTAACGCGCCGCTACCCAGCGGCTTGTTTCTTCATTTTTCCTTCCGACCTTTTTGATAACCTGAGGGCCATCATGAAAATCAGCCTTCCCCCCGAACTCCTGCTGGAGGCGTACGGCAGCGGGATGTTCCCGATGGGCATGGAGGATGGAAGGATCGGTTGGTTCTCACCCGATCCGCGGGGGATCCTGCCGCTGGAGGAGTTTCACACGCCTCACGGGCTGAAGCGGGCGCTCAGAAGATCAGGTTGGGAGATCCGGATCGATACGGATTTCGCAGCCGTCGTCGCAGGCTGCGCCGACCGCGAGGAGACATGGATCTCGCAGACCATCGCGGCCAGCTACCGGAAGCTCTTTGCCAGCGGACATGCCCATTCCGTGGAAGTCTGGAGCGAGGGTCGCCTCGCCGGAGGCCTCTACGGGGTGGCCTTGGGAGGCGCCTTCTTCGGGGAGTCGATGTTCCATCGCGTGACGGATGCCTCCAAGGTAGCGCTCTGGCATCTGGTCCGGATCCTGCGGGAAGGCGGATTCACCCTTCTGGACACACAGTGGATCACCTCCCATCTGAAGCAGTTCGGCGCGCGCGAAATCTCCCGGGTGGAGTACCTGAGACTGCTTGGGGATGCCGTGGGTCGAAAGACCCGCTTCGCCATTCCGGAATCTTAGGGAAACGCTGATTGAACCCGAACTCCAAAGTTGAACGGAGCGATTTGATATAATCTGCTGACCGCTATGAAGACTTGTCGATCCTCGCCTGTATCAATCGATACGCCCTCGGATCTCGGCAACTCCTATCGGCCATCATCTTACGCCAATTGATTCGCTCATTCCCATGAGACTCATCACTCGTTTCACTCAGGCTTCCTTAGGCACTCTTACCCGCTCATCCCATTGCAAGTTTCATCTCTTGCATCTTCGGAGTTCAGTTTTACTCAGTTATAGAAATCTACCGGCATAGCCGATGGTGATTGGAAATTCGCTATGCCCAAACAGGGAGGGCAGGTAACCATTTGATAGCACCTTCTCGAATTCGGGTTCAGGGGTTTCCGGATCCACCTTGTAACGTTTATAACCATTTTAACTTCCTTTTCCCGGATATTCCGCGCCTCTTCCCAGAGGCTTGGTTCCTATTCCCTATTCCCCATCACTTATCCCCTAATATTGGCTTCCTGAAACTGCTGTCTCCATGCTTCCAAGCGGTCGGCAATCCGTGCCTCCGCGCCGTGACGGGAGGGGGTGTAATAGGTGCGGCCTTCGGGAAGGTAGGCCTGAGGCACATACCCATCCTCGTGGTCATGGGGGTATTGGTAACCTTGTCCATGACCCAGCGCCTTGGCCCCCTTGTAGTGGGAATCCCTGAGGTGGGACGGCACGGCCAAGGTGCGACCGGAGCCGATATCCGCCTCGGCGGCACCCAAGGCGGCGTAGGCGCTGTTGCTCTTCGGGGCGGTCGCCAGATAGACGGTCGCATGGGCCAAGGTGATGCGCGCTTCCGGGAGCCCGACGAATTCCACGGCCTGCTGGGCGGAAATGGCCAATGGCAGCGCCAATGGATCGGCAAGGCCGACATCCTCGCTGGCAAAGATCACCAACCTGCGGGTGATGAAGCGCAACTCCTCGCCGGCGTGGAGCATCTTGGCCAACCAGTAGAGGGCGGCGTCGGGATCGCTGCCCCGGAGGCTCTTGATGAAGGCGCTCGCCGTGTCGTAGTGGTCGTCGCCCGAACCGTCGTAGACGAGGGCCTTTTTCTGGATGCTCTCCGAAGCCTCGGCAAGCGTGATGCGGATCCGCCCGTCGGAATCGAACGGCGTGGTGCGTGCTGCGATCTCCAGGGCATTGAGGCACTTGCGCGCATCGCCGTCGCTGACGGTGGCGAGATGCCGCGCGGCCCCCTCCTCCAGATCGACCGGCAGATCGCCGAGGCCCCTCTCGCCGTCGCTCACCGCACAATACTGAAGGGCAATCAACTCCTCCACGGTGAGCGGCTGCAACTGGAAGATCTGGGAGCGTGAGACGAGCGGGCTGTTGATCGAGAAGAAGGGGTTCTGCGTGGTCGCCCCGATCAGGCGCACCGTGCCGCGCTCGACATCGGGGAGCAGGGCGTCCTGCTGGGCCTTGTTGAACCGATGAATCTCGTCGATGAAGAGCAGCGTGCGCCCCCCGTTCCGAGCCTCGATGGCGGCGGCCCCGACGGCCTTTCGGATATCGGCAACCGATCCCTCGACGCCGCTCAACTCGATGAAGCGGCTCTTGGTGCGGGCGGCGATGAGGCGGGCAAGGCTTGTCTTCCCCGTGCCGGGAGGGCCGTAGAGGATGATCGAGGAGAGACGGTCGGCCTCGATGGCACGCCGAAGGAGCTTTCCCTCGCCGAGAATATGGGACTGGCCCGCGTACTCCTCCAGCGTCCGCGGACGCATGCGCGCGGCAAGCGGAGCATCGGCAGGCAGTGAATCCGAAGTCTGTGCCGTGCCGAAAATATCATCCATTTGCTTAGTATCGCCAGAGCTCATTTCGCTGGCAAGGCAACCGGCCCCGTTCCATGATGAAAGTCATGAAAACCCTCCTCGTCTCCATTGATTTCAGCCCGATTTCGCAAAAGGTCGTGGATGGCGCGGCCGATCTCGCCTCCTGCATGGGAGCGAAGGTCGTGCTCCTGAATGTCTGGGAACCCGTTGCGGCCTATGTCCCCGTGGGGGCGGCGATGGATGTGATCACGGCTCCCATTCCCGTCGAACCGCCCGATCTGGATCTTGTCGGCAAACAACTCGGGGAGTTCGCCCAACCGCTGCGTGATCGAGGCATCTCCGTGGAGACCAGCGTGATCGAGGGAACGCCGGCCGACGAAATCCTGCAACAGGCCGCGAAGACCGGTGCCTCGATGATCATCCTGGGGTCCCACGGTCACGGCGCGGTCTATCAACTCTTCAGCGGAAGCGTGGTCACTGCCGTGCTTCACAAATCGACGATCCCCGTCACCGTCATCCCCGTTCACTCGAAGTAACTCAGCACCGGTGACGGCACTCCCGGCAAGGGGCCTCGGTTTCAGACTCCTCAGTGAGGCAAAGACGCGGAAGGATACGTTGAGTCCTTGAATTGGGCGGGAATCCTCTCGGCCCGATCGGGCCTCACATAGACCTCGAAGTCCCCGTGCTTGTAGCCGAGGAGATAGTGTTGCGTGAGGTGGCGGTACGCTTCCCAAGCCCAGTTGTAAAAACGGGATTCTTCGGTGCTATTGATGTCCCAGTTATTGATGACAAAGACCGCCGGATGATGCCTCTCGCTATTGGCCAGTAATGCCCGATAAAACTTATCGCCGGGGATGTCGTTGTCGGCATAGACATTGTGTTCGTAGGAGGGCCGGTCCGTGTAAAAGTTGATTTCCGGATGATAGGGATAACAGATGACAAAATCCCCGGGATCCGTAACAGCCACGATGAGATCCCTCATGGCGGAGTTCACCTCGAACTCCTGGGCATTCATGATGACATCCGCTCCGTTGGCGGCATGGAATGGAAACTTTTTGTACTGAGACACCGCAATTCCGCCCCCGCCACCCGACTGACAAGCATTTATATAATAGAGAATCAGCGCGGCAAGAGCGAGCGCCAGATAGACTCCTGCGAACAAACGCTTTAGGCGACCGCCTTCATTCCAGGAATCGACAACCATCAGACATGAAAGAATCAGCGCGACGGTCATCGGCACCATGAACTCACTCAGGTGAACCATGTTGGGTTGCCAGAAAAAATACTGAGGAAAGAGAACAAGCGCGCATCCGAGGGCGGTGAGAGAGGAAAGGGCTCGGACTCCTGCCTCACGATCTCCTCTCCTCACAGCCACAATCCACGACGTCAATGCCCCGCACAGCAGCATCACGGAGAGCGGGATCGGCAGATAAAGATTGAGGGCCATGATCTTGTCCCTTGGCTTGGGAGATGTGATCGAGATTCGTTCCTGGGCCCCATGGGTGATTTTCAGCGACTTCTCAGGGGGCGGCGGGGTGGCCGCGAGAGGAGTCACAACCTCCGCGGAGGGAGTCGCGGTGGCGGAGGGTGCAACAGGTTGTGCAGCAATCGGAGAAGGCATGGCCTTCGCATTGGGCTTCAGGAACGTTTCCCTAAGCATCAACGACGTGCCATCAATCATTCTCGAGCCGTAGGATGCAATCATCTCGGGCCACTGGCGGTACTGGCCCACAAACTCCCTGTCGAAACCACGATTCACGGCATCCCTGTAGACAGGCAGATGAGTCAGGAAAAATCCCGCTCCAGCCAAAATCAAACCAGTCAGGGGGACAAGGATCCGTCGCGAGGGACGCAGGTTGTCGGGATTGCCGAAGGGATGGAGCAGGATGAGCCCCAACATGATGAAGGTCAGGAAATAGCCGACATCGATGCGGATGAGATAAGCGATCCCGAGCGTGATCCCTGCAAGCAGCATCCAGAGGGAACCGGTGAGAAGATTCCGCGCTGGAAGAACATAGGCCGAGAGAAAGACCGACATGTTCAGAACCGCCATGAATGCCATGTAGTTGCGGTATGTTTGACCCGGCACAAGAATCACCAGCACGCCGGTCAGAAACGCAACCCAAGCCCGCCCCGTGCACTTCATGATCACTCCGAAAGACAGCAGTCCGGTCACCAGACAGAGAGCAAAGAAGAAAAGGCGCATGGCGAGGTAATGGGGCCCG
>JBEAOJ010000173.1:0-2909 GCA_041164985.1 Verrucomicrobiota bacterium
GTGGCGACGTGGTCAATATTGACGCCGAGCAACACTGACATCCCCTTGAGTGCCTAGTGCCTGAAGTGCCGCTTGCCGGTGAAGACCATGGCCATGCCACGCTCGTTGGCGGCTGCCTTGACCTCCTCGTCACGCATGGATCCACCCGGCTGGATAGCGGCGGTGGCACCCGCCTCGGCGGCTGCGATGAGACCGTCGGGGAAGGGGAAGAAGGCGTCGGAGCAGACGACGCTTCCCTTGAGGGAGAGTCCGGCCTCGCCCGCCTTCCAGACGGCGATGCGGGAGGAGTCGACGCGCGACATCTGGCCGGCACCGATGCCGAGAGTGCGGTCCTTGCCGGCGTAGACGATGGCGTTGCTCTTGACGTGCTTGACGACCTTCCAGCCGAATTCCATCGCCTCGATCTCGTCCTTGGTGGGCGGGCGGGCGGAGACGACATGGTGCTCGATGTTTCCAGCCGTCTCGTTGGAGGCTGCGTCGGCATCCTGCACAAGGAGGCCTCCGATGACGGAGCGGATGTCGCGGTCGTTGGAGGGGATCTCCTTCAGGAGGCGCATGAGGCGGAGGTTCTTCTTTTTCTGGAGCAGGGCCCGGGCATCGGCCGTGAACTCGGGGGCGATGATCACCTCGCTGAAGATTTCCGAGATGGCGCGCGCCAGAGTCTCGTCGACCGGGCGGTTCGCGATGATGATCCCGCCGAAGGGTGCGGAGCGATCGGTGGCGAAGGCCTTCTCCCACGCTTCGGTGAGGTTCTCGTCGCTGCCGACGCCGCACGGATTGGTGTGCTTGAGGATGGCGACGGTCGGCTTGGCAAACTCGCTGATCAGGCGGGTGGCCGCGGTGATGTCGAGGATGTTGTTGAAGGAGAGTTCCTTGCCGTGAAGCTTCTCGAAATAGTCGAAGAAGCCGCCGTAGAGCTCGGCCTCCTGGTGGGGGTTCTCGCCGTAACGGAGGCGGCCGGCCAGCGGGAACTCGAGCGAGAGGGTCTCGCCGGGGGCGCTCTCGTTGTCGAGGTAGGAGCTGATGGCGCGGTCGTAGGCGCCGGTGGTGGCGAAGGCCTTCACCGCAAGGCGGGCGCGCAGCTCCGGGGTGGTCTCGCCGTTGCCCGATTTCATGGCGTCAAGGACGCGCGGGTAGTCGGCGGGATCGACGACGACCGTGACGGAGCGGTGGTTCTTGGAACCGCTGCGGATCATCGAGGGGCCCCCGATGTCGATCTGCTCGATGGCCTCCTCGAGCGTCACGCCCTTCTTCGCGACGGTCTCCTCGAAGGGATAGAGATTCACGCAGACGAGATCGATCGGAAGGATCCCGTGCTCGGCGGCCTGGGACTGGTGCTTGGGGTCGTCGCGGAGGAAGAGGAGTCCGCCGTGGACCTTGGGGATGAGTGTCTTCACGCGGCCGTCCATCATCTCGGGGAATCCGGTGTAGTCGGAGATCTCCCTGACGGGAATCCCTGCCGCCGCGATCGCCTTGGCGGTGCCGCCCGTGGAGAGAAGCTCCACGCCCTGCTCGTGCAGGCCGCGGGCGAAGTCGATGAGTCCGGTCTTGTCGGAGACGGAGAGGAGTGCGCGTTGGATTTTCATGAGAGAAAGGGTGTTGTCCTCGCAGTTAGTGCGAGAACTGGAGGCGGTAGAGATTGGTGTAAACCTCGGAGGAGTTCAACAGTTCGGCATGGGTTCCCGTGGCCACGATGCGGCCATGATCCATGACGACGATCATGTCGCTGCCGAGGACGGTCGAGAGCCGGTGGGCGATGGCGATCACGGTGCGGCCCCGGGAGAGCTTCTCCAGGGCGTCCTGGATCATCTTTTCCGACTCGGAGTCGAGGGCCGAGGTGGCCTCGTCGAGCAGGAGGACGGGGGCGGCCTTGAGCAGGGCGCGGGCGATGGCGAGACGCTGCTGCTGGCCGCCGGAGAGGAGGCATCCCTTGTCCCCCACGATCGTCTCGTAGCCGTGGGGCTGGGCCATGATGAAATCGTGGGCGTGGGCGAGGCGTGCCGCTTCCTCGATCTCGGCCTTCGTGGCGTCGAGACGGCCGAAGCGGATATTCTCATAGATCGAGTCGTGGAAGAGAAAGCTCTCCTGCGTCACGATGCCGATCTGCTCGCGCAGCGAGAGGAGGGTCAGGTCGCGCAGGTCGCGGCCGTCGATCAGGATCCGGCCCTGCTGCGGGTCGTAGAAGCGGAGCAGGAGGGCAAGGAGCGTGCTCTTTCCCGCACCGCTCGACCCGACCAGCGCGACCTTCATGCCCGGCTCGATGACGAGACTGATCCCGGTGACGGCATTCCCGCCTTCCTCGCCATGGGGGCCGGTCGTGCCGTAGGAGAAGTTCACCCCCTCGAAGGCGAGATGCCCGCGCGTGGTATCCAGCGGCATGGCTCCCGGGAGATCGTGGATGGAGGGTTTCGTGTCGAGCAGCTCGAGGGTGCTGGTTGCCGCGCCGAGGCAGTTCTGCAGCACGACATGGATGCGGCTGAGGTTCTTGATCGGGTCGTAGAGCAGGAACATGCCCATGAGCAGCGCGATGAAACTGCCGATGGAAAGATGTGAGTAGTGGACGTACACGAGCGCGAGGGCGACACCGCAGGCCGAGACGCTCTCCATCATGGGCTGGACGATGGCGGTGCTCTTCTTGACCTTCATGCCCGAGCGGAACTGCTCGTCGCTCGACTTGTCAAAGAGCCGGAGCTGGAAGGCCTCCCGCGCGAAGGACTTGATGACGCGGATGCCGGCGAAGGACTCCTGAAGGATCACCGCCATCACCCCGGCCTCGTTCTGCACGGCGCGCGCGGCCTTGCGGACGCGGCGACCGTAGATGATGACCGGCAGCAGGAAGAGGGGGAAGAGGACAAAGGCGAAAAGGCAGAACTTCCAGTCGATCCGAAGCAACACGGCGATCACGCCGA
>JBEAOJ010000174.1:0-8893 GCA_041164985.1 Verrucomicrobiota bacterium
TACCGAATCGGGCAACTTGAACTCAGCCTAGGGCCTGTTAAGATTAAAATGGCGGGATGGGCGAGGAAGAGATGAGGTGCAGGACAAGGCGCGAAAGAGGGAGTGTAGTCACAGCACTACACGACCGAAAGAGCAACGCTGACCCTGCGCATCAGCAACCCTCGCCTTTAGGGTGCCGTTCTTTTGCTGCCATGCTTTGTTGCCCAAGAGAGTCAAGACCGAAAGGGTATTGCCTCTCTTATGCGCCTCGCCTGGCAGCAAAACTCCCAGCACCGCCACCTGCCTTTTAGTCTTAACAGGCCCTAGGGTAGTCCTCCGAAACAAGACACAGCTGTGAAGATCCCTTTTATCCCTGTAAAAACCTCCATTCATATCAATCCCTGATTTCCTGAGTTCCTGATGAAAGAATCTCCATTTTCCTCCCGTTCCCTCTAAAAGCCGCTTGGGTAGGTCTCCTCGACTTCGCCGGCCTCCCACTCGACTGTGCGCTCGAGCGGTTCGACGGCGCGCGTCTCGTCGTAGTGAAGGATCGCGTCGAACTGATCGGGAAGCGATGACCGGAAGTAGTGGCTCTGAAGCTCCGTATCGGGGCGGTAGATCACACCGATGGCACGCTCCATCCGTGTCCGGCGTAGGAGTGCGGTGACCTCGGGATCGGCATGGCAATCGAGCCAGAAGTTGGGTACTCCGGTTTCGTGGAAGAGCTTCTCGTAGCTCCCCTCCAATCCGGGTCGCACACGCTTCCGTTCGGCGGGGCCGTCCCAGTCGGAAGAGGCCGTGACCGTTCCGCGGTATGTCGTGAAACCCACCGCCAGGGCCTTGTTTCCGAAGTGTTCCCGCACCAGTTGGCCGATATTGAACTCACCTCTGGCACCCATCGAGGTCGCCGCGGCATTTCCCAGGTGCGAATTATGGGCCCAGACGACGATCCTGGACGATGAGTGATTCTTTGTCAGATGCTCCCTGAGCAGGAGCAGTGTTTGCATCATGTGTTGGTCGCGAAGATTCCATGAGGAGACATCCTGGCGGAACATGGTCCTGTAGTACTCCTCGGCGTTCCGGATCAGACGGGCATTCTGATCGGCGTCGAAGAAGTCATCAGAAGCCTTCGCCCCATCCTTCCCGAGGATTGCGCTCTTTCTGCCGTGCAGTTCCACGAGCGCCGCGATCACCTCCCGCTGGCAGTCGCCGGACATCCCTGATCCGGCAAGCAGTCCGTATCGGCGCGTGTCACCCCCGAAATGCTCGAAACAGCCGTATCGTTCGGCGATCCGATCCGCCGCCTCGGGGTCGTTCTTATGAAGGTACTCGAGCACGGCCTCGATCGATGCGTTCAGGCTGTAGAGGTCGAGTCCGTAAAAACCGGCCACCGTTCCCTTCACCGGCATTCCTTTCCTTTCATGATCGGTGAGCGATTCGTTCCAGTTCCGGAGCCATCCGACAAAATCCAGCACATCCGTGTTCCTCCACATCCACTGCGGGAATCTGCGGAAACCCGCCAGTGCCTCGATTGCCTCGGAATCTTGTCCCGTTCCCCTGACGTAGCGGTTGATGCGATGGGCGTCAGGCCAGTCGGCCTCAACGGCCACGGCATGGAATCCCAGTTCCCTGATGAGTCGTTTCGTGATCTCCGCCCTGATCCTGTAGAATTCATGGGTTCCGTGCGAGGCCTCCCCCAACATCACCACCTCCTTGCCCTTTGCGCGGTCGATCAGGGCATCGAAGTCGGAGGGGCTCCCCGTCAGTGGAAGGATCGCGCTCTTGGGAAGGATGGCATCAGAGTTCATAGTCGCTGGTCACTGATCGTGATTCGGTTGTCAGGTTGAGAATGCCCCGGACTTCCTCGTCGCTGGTCTGCGAGAAATCCTCATACCACCAGCCGACACCCCCGAAATCGCGGGGCTTGAGCACACAGACAACCTCCTCGGCGACGCTTCGCAGCGAATCGACGACGGAATCCGGGGCGACGGGGGAGGCGACCACGATGCCTCGGACACCACGCTGACGGAGGGAGGCGATGGCCGCCCGGATCGTCGCCCCGGTGGCGATCCCGTCATCCACCAGGATCACGGTTTTGTCTCGCACGTCGAGCGGGGGACGGTCGCCGCGGTAGCTTTTTTCACGCCGCTCCATCTCCATGAGTTCGCGCCGTTCCACCTCGGCGACCGCAGCTGATGTGATTCCGAGTGCCGAGAGTGTGTGGGGGTTGATGATCCGGATGCCGCCCGATGCGATGGCACCCATGGCCAGTTCCTCATGACCCGGAACGCCGAGCTTCCTCACCACAAGGATGTCGAGCGGGATCCTGAGTGCCCGTGAGAGTTCGTGGGCGACCGGGACACCCCCGCGTGGCAGAGCCAGGACCACGCAGTCCTTCCTGTCCGCGTAGTGTGCCAACTCAAGGGCCAGCAGTTGACCCGCCTCCTGCCTGTTGCGGAAACGCCTCATCTCACACCTCCCTGTCCGGATCCCATGGTTGATAGATTACCCTGGGCTTTGAAATGTCGGGAAAACCACTCGCCGGCATGTTGAGCCACCTGGTCCAATGTCCCCGGTTCCTCAAAGAGATGGGTCGCCCCGGGTATGATCACCAGTTTCTTCTCACAGTGCATCTGTGTCATCGCCTGCCTGTTGAGTTGCTCCACCTCCGTGTCGTTTCCGCCCACCAGAAGCAGGGTGGGGGCCGTCACGAGTGACAGGGCCCGGCCAGCAAGATCGGGACGACCGCCCCGTGAGACGACCGCCGAGATGGAGTGCTTCATGCCGGCCGCCGCAACCAGCGCTGCGGCCGATCCGGTACTGGCCCCGAAATACCCCAGCGAGAGGCCTCTGGCTTCATACTGATCACTGATCCACCTTGTTGCCTCCACGAGACGCTTCCCAAGGAAAGGAATATTGAAGCGCAGATGGCGCGTGACCGCATCGATCTGCTCTTCCCCAAGCGTAAGAAGGTCTAGGAGGAAGGTCCCGATGCCCCGTTCCACGAGGTGCCGGGCCACGGCCTTGTTGCGGGAACTATGACGACTGCTTCCGCTACCATGCGCGAAGAGGACAATGCCGAGGGGATTCGGTGGCATGACCCAATCGGCTGCAAGTTCCGCGTCGTCTGCGGTAAGGTGGACGGTTTTGGCAAACCATTGGTGACGTGTGACGGGCTCTTCCAATTTCATGGGATAACGATCGCCTCTCAGGAACCAATCCCTCAATTGGTCAAAACGCTTAGGAAGAATTATGAAATATGAATTATGAGGGATGAAGAATGGGACACTTTAAACTGGCCTCTGACTCGTGACCTCTGATGAGACGCGCCCTTTGACTTCGCCTTAGTCTCTTCCAACTCCTAGCTCCTAGCTCCTAGCTCCTAGCTTCCATCCGCAACCACCGTCCGGTCGCGTCCCTCGGCCTTTGCCCTGAGCATTGCCTGATCAGCTTCCCGTAGAAGATCATCGAAGGATGTCCGGTCTGCCCGATCCGAGGAGGCGATGCCGATGCTGAGGGTGATCTTTGGGATCAGGACACCGTTCACATTCAGTGTCATCTGGCCGACACGCTCCCTGATCCGCTCGGCGACGATCACGGCTTGCTCCTCCCTTGTGTCGGGGAGAATCGCCACGAATTCCTCGCCTCCCCACCTGCAGCAGAGGTCCAGCGGTCGTTGAAGCGAGAGTTGGATGAACCTGGCCACGGCTTTGAGCGCGCGATCGCCCGCCTCATGGCCGTGAATGTCGTTGAAGTCCTTGAAATGATCGATGTCGATGAAGAGCAGGCTGATCGGGTTTCCGCTGCGGGCTGCGTCGCGCCAGAGCCGTTCGGTCTCCGCTTCCATGGATCGGCGGTTGCCGATGAGTGTCATGGGATCCAGATTTGCATCCTCCAGGGCATTCTCGAGTCGTGCGGCCTGCCTGTAGAGGCCGAGGAAGAGGACGCCGATAGCCGCGATGGCCAGAAGGGAAGAGATGATCAGGATATGGTTCCGGCTCAGGAAGAGATGGCACATCCTTGCCTTGGTGATGCTTGACCAGGAGCAGAAGCCGAAGAGGGGGTCACGCTCGTATCCGACATAGACAGTCTTGGGAAATCCCGCCGACCCCCCGCTGATGCGCATCGAGTTGCGGCGTGCCGGGGATTCCTTGATCAGTCGATCGAGTGTCATGTTCGCCGGATCATCCTTGGTGGGAGCTCTCTCGGGTGGCGGATAGAGGAGGATGGTCTGTCCGGATGGATCCTGGACGCGGATGGTGCTTTGCTCGCCGTTGAGTGTTTCCTTCATCGCGCCGGTGAGTTCGAGTTCATCGATCTGCACGGCCACCACCCCTGCAAAACTCCCGTCGCGTTCATGCAGCGGCATGGAGAGGTGGAAAACCATCTTGCCGGTCGTCGCGGCATTGCGGAGTTTGCCGATCGAGTATTTCCGCGAAGGATCATCACGGAGGCTCCGGTAGTAGTAGCGCTCCGAGAGGTCGATGCGTGTGGAGGGATACTCCCCGCTCCGGGCGATCAGTTTCCCGTCATGGTTGAGCAGAAGCAGCAGTCCGAAGGAATCGGCCGTGTTGTAGATGCTGAATGCCTCCACCACCGATCGAAGGATGTCATGAGCCTGCTTGGGTTCGAGAGGAGCATCCCGGAGGGCCTCCTCGAGCCTGCTTCTGGCCGTATCGAGGATCTTGCTCGCATCGACCAGCGTTCCTCTCACCAATGTGGAGGTCGTGCAGGCGTCCCTCTGGAGTTCTTCCATGGTGTTTCTGATCAGACTCCGCCATGAGATGCAGAGTGCCACGGTAAAGCCCAGAAGGAGCGTCAGAAGCGACACAGTCGACAGGATCCTGATCCTGTATCGCAGGTTGCGATCGCGACTGCTCATCTCCTCGATTCAGCATTGATTCAGCTCAATGATGCTCCTGAAAGTGGAGTTCTTCGGGATGGCCTGTCGACTTTTCCGCAGGTGACCTTGCGACGGATGATGGGAACTCGACATGACCGGTAGGTGTCATATCACTCTCTGTCCATTCTGTGATCGGCATCGGTTTGCCAAAATAGTAACCCTGCGCATAGTGGCACCCGATCGACTTCAGATAGTCCGCCTCGGCCTTCTCCTCCACCCCCTCGGCGATGATCTCATAGCCCAGGTTCCTGCCGATATCCATGATGGCTCCCAGGAGACCGTTTCTCGTGATGTCGCCCTTGGCGATCCCGTGGATGAACTCCTTGTCGATCTTGATGATGTCGACGGGGAGTGTGGAGAGTTGCTGGAGATTGCTGTAGCCGGTCCCGAAGTCATCCAGGGCGATGGTGACACCATGCTCCCGCAGTATTGTGAGATTGCTGATCACCGTTGGGCTTGGCTGCAGCAGGCTGCTCTCGATGATCTCCAGCATCAGGTTATGGGGTGAGAGGTTGTTCCTGCTGAGTTGAGACAGGCAGTTCATGGCGTATCCCTTGGAGGAAAGGATGGCGGGGCCGATATTCACCGAGAAATGGAATCCCTCGATCTCAAGGTAATGCCTGGTCGATTCGGATCGGAATGTCCTCAGTGTCTCGGCAAGGACGTAGTCGTCGAGTTGGGGAAGGTAGCGGGTTCTCTGGATCGTCGGCATGAACTCCGAGGCCTCCATCACTTTCCCGTTCCTGTCCAGAATCCTCATGAGCGCCTCGAATCCGGTGATCACACCGGTGCGCAGATCGACGATCGGCTGGAACATGGCGAAGAACCTGTTGTTCTGGAAGGCATCCTTCACCTTCCGATCGAGGGCCCTCTTGATCGCGAAAGTCCTGACCACCTCCTCGTCGGCGATGCAGAACCCTTTTCGTTCCCCTGTCTTGACCAGATACATCGCCTCCTCGGCCCGGCGAAGAAGTTCGTTGGGGGTCATGTCGGGATCGGCGATCACCGCGCAGCCGATGCTGGCGTTCACGCGGATCTCGAGTTCACCGATCATGAAGGACGCGGAAAGTGTCTTCTGGATCCGGTCCAGGAGTTGGGCCAGGCCGTCCTCCACATCGATCCCGCGGGCCAGGAGGACAAATTCATCACCGCTCAGGCGGCCCAGCAGGTCGTTGCTCCTGCAGATGCCGTTCAAGCGCTTCGTGATCTCGATCAGGAGGCGGTCTCCGGTGTCGTGGCCGAAGTTGTCATTCACTTCCTTGAAGCCGTCGATGTCGAAGAAGAGCAGGATAGAGTCGGGGGTGATCGACTCACTCTCCCTGATGGCCCTCTCCAGTCCCTTCATGATCACCGGCCTGTTGGCCGCTCCGGTGAGGTGGTCATGGGTGGCCTGATGCTTGAGTTCGATGAGAACGAGTTCCCGCTCCGCCACGATCGCGAGATTGGAAGCCATCAGGTCGAAGATCTCCTGGATTCTCTTTTCCACCTTCCGGTGATCGGGATAGATCAGCTCGATCAGGGCGACCAGCCGGTCCCTGATGCGGATGGGGACAGACAGATAGCTGTATTCCGGCCGGAGAGGTGCGGTGCTCACGAAGCGGGTATGACTGTGAATCTCAGTCGCTGACTGCGGGGCACTGTCAATCTTCTGCCAGACCATGGGTAACTCGGGATCGAATGGTAATGATTTGTTATAGGAGATCCCCGTGGTTCCTCCCGTCTGCATGTTACGAATCCTGGCGGTGAGCCATCCGAGATTCTCATCCAGGTGATTCATCAGGAAATTCAGCGCCTCGTCGAATGTCGGCGCCGTCGTGACGAGGTCGGCCGAGGAGCGTAGCAGCCTGCTGTAGACCTCCTTCTCGAGGTGCAGGAGGCGTGTGAGTTTGGTGTTCGACCGGTGGATGTCGATCATATCCATCGCGATCTCTGAAAGCCTCCGAAGTACTTCCAGTTGGTTCTCATCGAGTTGCTTTGGTTTGTAATCGACAACGCAGAAGGTGCCGATCGGTACCCGATCCTCGGTCACCAAGGGTACCCCCGCGTAGAAGCGTATGTACGGGGATTCCGTGACGAGTGGGTTGGTGGCGAAGCGGGGATCCTTCGTGGTATCGGGGACAACGAAGATCCTGTCGGGTTCCAAGATGGCATGGGCGCAGAAGGAGATGTCCCTGGGAGTCTCACGGATGGGAAGTCCGTAGACCGACTTGAACCACTGACGATTGCGGTCGACCAGTGAGATCATTGCGGCGGGGACATCGCAGATGATGGAAGCCAATTTGGTCAGGCGGTCGAGCAGGGGGTCACTTTCCGTGTCGAGAATCTCGAATCCCAGCAAGCGGGCGATCCGCTGATCCTCTGACGGAGGGATCGGTGCCGGGGGGATGGGAGTTCCATGGGAGGTCTCTTGCTCCTGACTCACGGATAATGCAGTCGGGTGGCAGGAGACTCTCTCTGCCGGGGAACCTCCTTTGCCCTCCGGTGCCGTTCCGATTGGAAGAGGCGCCTCAGGGGCTGTCTTCGTGGATGTCGGATCGGTCGACGCATCCAATGCCGACTCATTCTTGGGAGGTGATCCCGGGGCCGTTGCTGAGGATGATGTTAGCGGTGGAGGGGGAGGTGTTTTCTTTGAGGGATTCACGGCCTGATCTTCTGACTTCATGAGCTCACGCTAAGCTTCCCCTCGGCTCCGAGAAAGATCCTGCCGGTAGTGAATTTGCTTAGATTGGGAGAGAGGCGGGGACTGGGGAAAATGAAAAATGAAAAATGGGAAGTTCAGACCCAGATGATGCGGTAGAGAAGCGTTAACAGATCTTGATGGTTCACCCGGATGGTGAGTCCCTGAGGGGTTAAAAGCGTTGAAGGGTTGATACGTTACAAAGTGCTGACAGTAGGCAATCATTCCACTCTCCGAGACGAGCCATGATCAACAAACTTCTTGATGGCGCCTTCTCGAATTCAAGTTCAGGGGTTTCCGGTTCCACCTTGTAACCTTTTAACGTTGTAACGCTTTTAACCCATTCAAAATAGCCAAGAGCCTCCTCTGTTGCGCTAGAGCAGATTAATATGAGTCATAGCCATATGATGCACAAGAGGCACACGAAAAACAGCGCCTATCCGACTGGGCTTTATCAATTACGCATCCCTATCTATTGTTAACTTGGAGAACCACTCCAATTTATGAAAATGTGTGTAAATAAGGGATTTGGCAAATCATATCACCACTAAATTATCTGGTGATCCCTTTCTTCCTCCCTCATGTGCATCTTGTGCATTCTGTGGCTACATCTTTTCTATAAACGCTCTAACTCATAACAGTTAAGGAAACGCTGATTTAATCCCATGATGGCCGCTGGATGGCAGTTGCTGATTTTTGAAGGCGCGAGCGTTGGGCGATACCCGCTGCGGTCTCGCCCGAGCGAGCAACGCCACAAAAATCGACAACTGACTTCAGCCCATGGGGTTGCGGAGATAACAGGCCGGGGGCTGTGTTGGCTTGGCGCTCGACGGGAGACTTTTTCCACCTTCCCACTTTCCTACCGTCGGCCACACCTTTAGGCTGTCTCCCTATGTGGAAAACCGCGCATGAGCATGTCCTGAAACTGACCGTTTACGAGCCCGGCAAGCCCGTCGAGGAGTTGGCCCGCGATCTCGGTCTGCGCGAGGAGGAGATCATCAAACTCGCCTCCAATGAGAACCCTCTCGGCCCCTCCCCCAAGGCACTCGAAGCGATGCGCCGCACACTGGAGCGCTCCCACTTCTATCCCGACGGCGGCGGCTACGAACTGCGCGGCGCCGTCGCGGAGCGTCTCGGCGTGGCCCGCGAGAATGTCGTCCTCGGCAACGGCTCCAATGAGATCATCGAGTTCATCGGCCATGCCTTCTTCCGACCCGGCGACGAGGTGGTGGTGGCACGTCATTCCTTCGCGGTCTACAAGCTGATGGCCCAGCTCTTCGGAGCCGACACGGTCGAGGTTCCCGATCCCGGATACACGGCCGATCTGGACGCCA
>JBEAOJ010000175.1:0-4703 GCA_041164985.1 Verrucomicrobiota bacterium
GCATCATGACCCGCATGGGGTCGGCGGTGTATCCCGAGATTGCAAGGACCGGACAGTACGTGAAGTGCATCCACTCGGTCGGCAAGCCGCTGGCCCCCGGCGAAAAGGATGTCGCCTGGCCGTGCGATCCCGAGAACACCTACATCACCCACTTCCCCGAGGAACGCCTGATCATGAGCTATGGCTCCGGCTACGGCGGCAATGCCCTGCTCGGGAAGAAATGTTTCGCGCTCCGCATTGCCTCGGCGATGGCCCGCGACGAGGGATGGATGGCCGAGCACATGCTCATCCTCGGCGTGAAGGATCCCTCCGGGTCGAAGACCTACGTCACCGCGGCCTTCCCGAGTGCCTGCGGGAAGACGAACTTCGCCATGATCATCCCTCCCCTGCATCTCAAGGAAGAGGGCTGGGAAGTCTCCTGCGTCGGCGACGACATCGCCTGGATCAAGCCGGGGGCCGACGGCTGGCTCCGCGCCATCAACCCGGAAGCAGGATTCTTCGGCGTCGCCCCGGGCACCTCCTACGAGAGCAACCCGATGGCGATGGACTCCATCCGGCACGACACCATCTTCACCAATGTCGGTCTGACCGATGACGGCGATGTCTGGTGGGAAGGGATGACCAAGCAACCGCCCGCCCACCTCATCGACTGGAAGGGGAACGACTGGAAGCCCGGCCAGCTTGATGCCGAGGGCAAGCCGGTCCTCTCAAGCCACCCGAACAGCCGCTTCACCGCGCCTGCAAGGAACTGCCCGATCATCGATCCCGAATGGGAGAACCCCGAGGGAGTGAAGATCAGCGCCATTGTCTTCGGAGGACGCCGCGCCACGACGATGCCGCTCATCTTCCAGTCCTTCAACTGGGTTCATGGAGTCTATCTGGGCGCCACCGTCGGCTCCGAGATGACCGCGGCCGCGGCAGGAACCGTCGGTCAGGTCCGCCGCGACCCGATGGCGATGCTCCCCTTCTGCGGCTACAACATGGGGGACTACTTCGCCCACTGGCTCGAGATGCGCCGCTTCGTGAAGCACCTGCCGCGCGTCTTCCACGTGAACTGGTTTCGCAAGAGCCCCGAGGGAAAATTCCTCTGGCCCGGCTTCGGCGACAACATGCGCGTGCTCAAATGGATCGTCCAGCGCTGCCAGCAGGGCGCCCATGCCCTCGAGACCTCCATCGGCTGGGTCCCCGAGTACAAGGACCTCGACATGGCGGGGCTCGAGGGAGTGATCACGCCGGAGGCCTTCGAGGAACTCCAGAAGATCGATCCCGCCGAGTGGCACAGGGAGCTGGTGCTCCAGGACGAACTGTTCATGAAGCTCTACAGCCACCTGCCCAAGGAACTCGTCTTCCAGCGCGAACTCCTGATCTCCCGCCTCTGAGATCGGGAATATCATCAGGAACTCAGGAAATCAGGAATGGAGGGAACTTGGCAGGCGGGTCGGGATTGAATACTGAAGGAACCACGAAACACACGAAATGAAGGAAGTAATTGGGCTCCATTTTCCCTTCTCTCACCCCTCGGCATTTCGTGACTTTCGCGTTTTTCGTGGTTCTCCCTCCCTTGCTTCGTCTTCACCATCTTGGTGAACACACCAAACCTATTGTCTGGGTTCCATTGCAAAATCTGGGTTTATTGCTTCCCCCTCCTCATAGGCCTGGGGTGAGCGTTGAGAGTTCGGCGAAGACGGAGCCGATGAAGACATCGACCTCGGCGCGGAGCGGAAGACGGTGCGCGTCATCGCTCATCCAGACGCGGCCGGAGCGGAACTTCCTGTGAGGGGCAAGTCTGCCGGTATTCGGCCCGCGTGTCTCGATTGTCCGGATCCGGACGGTGAAGCGGATGGCGGGGGTCTTCTTTCCCAGGATGGTCAGCGTGTCGCGCCCGGCAACCGTCAGATCGACCAGGTAGGGATTCTGATCGGGAAAGACCGTGAGCCTCAGCCGGTCGCCGTTGCGGAGGGGTTGACTCCGGACGAAGAGCATCGCGGCGAAGAGATCCCTCACCCCCGGGAGCCGCGTGAAGGTCCAGGGCTTCGGCTCCCAGACGAAGCGGTGGCAGGCCAGCACGCTGTCATCGCCGAAGACCGCCTCGCTGAGCAGATCGCCCTTGGCAACCTCCTCGTCGATCCGGAACCAGGAAGGCACACTCCCGTGATCACTTGATTCACCGACATACAGGGCCTGATAGTTCCAGAGTTTGCGGATCAGGCTGTTGGGACCTCCCTTGGCTACTACCCTCAGCCGATCACGATCACCATCACGATTGGGATCCGCGCCGCGCGTGACCTCGACCGTGGCGCCACCGGCACCGACCCCCTCCCAACCGAAGCGGTAGGTTGCGCGGAAGGGGGCAATCGTGGGGAAAGGGACCTCCGCCGGAGCCGTCAGCGTCTTCTCAAAAGCGGCGTAGGGCGAGGCATCGGCTCCGAGACTCGCAGCCTGGGCAACGAGCAGGAATACAATCGCCGCCTCCGCGAGCTTCAGGGGCGCTTTTCGGACGACGCCGGGGATGCGATCGGTAGCAGCGATGTGACGGTGTCGGAGGGAATCCATCCAGTCTGGCCGGGGCCTGCCGCAACATACCACCACGCGCCGTTGCGCGACAGCACGTTGATCAGGGTGCCGGGGGCGACGGTTCCGGCAGGGGTTCCGCTGTCGGCCGGGGTGGCACGGAGAGTCGGGGCGGCCTTGGAGATGACGACGGCCTGATCGGCCGCGATCCGGCGGGGATCGATGAGGGTGCCGAACACGGAGGCACCGTGCCCCGCGATCAGGACGACGAGGGAGAGAGCGATGAGCCCTTTCCTGCGGGAACCCCGGAAGAGCAGGAGCACGAAGAGAAGCGTCCCGATCCAACCGATCGCCGCCCCGATGATGATCAGGCTGTCGGGATGGAGAACGGTCCAGAGCCGCGGCTTCCAATCATCGGGAACGGAAAGACCGAGCGTTCCCATGACGGCGGCAAGTTGACGCCGCGCGGGGGCGAAGCCGGGATCAAGCAGCAGGGCACGGCGGAAGGAGAGCGAGGCGGCGGCGTTCTCCCCGGTCTTCTCCTCGGCAAGACCTCGGTTGTACCAGAGTTCGGGGGACCCCGATTTCAGGAACACCGGGTCGGTCAGCAATGAGCGGTAGCGGGCGAGGGCATCAAGCGGATGGCCGGAGCGGAGCGCTTCGGCCGCCGAAGAGGCCTGCTCGGGAGCTCCGGCGCGGAGAGGTAAAACCGAAGCCGGGATCCCCATGGCGAGGGCGGCAACGGCGACGAGGACGGAATGCAACGGCGACGTGCGGTTCATTTGGCGAGTTCGCGGAGGGTTTGCAGCAACTGTTCCCTCTCCGGTTGCGGGAGTGGAACGGAACCGCCGGATCCGTACTTCAGGGCATCGCGGCGCCCGGAGAGCGAAGCGATCGCCGCGTCGCGCTTCTCCGAGGGGGAAGCGACCAGTCCGGCGTACTCGACGGCGGCATCGTAGGAAGAGGCGGCGTCGAGTTCATTGGCATTGAGCGAGGACCAGAGGTGGGCAATCCGGCGACGACGGCGCGAGGAGGCGGTCCCGCCGCGAGCCTGCAGATCGCGCAGGTAGAGAATGCCGGCAAGCGCCAGCGTCGCCACGATCATGGCCGCCGCAGCGATGAGAAATTCGGAACGATGGGCGGGAGTGCTCCAGGGACGCAACGTGATCCCGGGAATCGGGTCACCCTCCTTGACGGCGGCGACATCCTTGGCGGAAGCAGTTGCCGCAGCATTCGCCGGCGTCTTGGAATCGGTCAAGGTGGCCGAGGTGGCGGCGGCCGTGTTCGTCGGAGCTCCCGGCGAGGCATCCACCGGAAGCGGCTTGGTGGCGAGGGTCACGTACTTCGCCGTCGACGGATCGAAGTAGGAGAACTCGGATCCGGGCGAGGATTGCCTGGCCTCCTGGGCGATGAGCGTGAAATCAAACGACTTCACCCCCGTGTAGGCGAAGCCATCCGAACTGCCGGAACTGTCGAACTTGTCGGTCGGGGGATAGCTGCGCCAACCCTCGGTGCCGGTGAGCACGGGGGCCCCCATCCCGTTGAAGTTCCCCTTGCCACCGATCTTGACGGTGAGCGTGACGGGATCGCCCGGCGCGGGCCTTGGATTCTGGACCACGGCATCAAGGTCGAACTGACCTACCGCACCGGCAAAGGAGGCGGGACGCCCCTCCTTGGGAAGCGGGAGGATCTCCAGATGGAGCGGCGTGGTTTTCACGGCGACATCCTTGCTCTGGGTGAAGGGGGACTGCCCGCCCATCAACTGTCGGAAGACCGGATCGTCGAAGCCGGGAGGCAGGGCGCCCGGCATCTGGATCTGGCTGTCGATCTTGGCGGGAGGGATGTCGATCACGCCCGGTTTCACGGCGGAGAGAAGCGTCCGGAAGGTCAGGACATTGTATTCGATGCCGTCCCGCTCCTCGCGGCTCTCCTTGGGATCCGGGAAGCGCTCGACCAGGATCCCCTCGCTCCCGAAGTCGACCTTGCCCCTGATCTGCACGGGATATCGGGCATCGAAGTAGTAGCGGATCTCCACGGGAACCATCTCCCCGGCATAGAGACTCCTCTTCGGGCAGTTGATCTCACCGAAGGCAATCCGTCCGGAGGCCGGGGGCTGCTGCGGCCGGGGAATCCTGGCGACGGGTTGTTGAGGGTAAGCGGGGGCTGGAGGAACCACCTGCGGGGCTGGGATG
>JBEAOJ010000176.1:0-2532 GCA_041164985.1 Verrucomicrobiota bacterium
TCATGGATGGGCAACGGCTATGCCCTCGGTGGTTGATAACCCGCATTCTTCCATTTCTTTTCCTGATTTCCTGATTTTTCTTCTGTATCTCGTCTTCACCCACTGAAAACAGCGAGGAGCCGTTATATGGAATAGGGGAATCAGCCCCCCTACCCTGAAAAAACGCCTTTTCTTGGTTTTTTTGAGACTTCGTATCAACGAGTTCTTTCCCTTTCAAAGGGGGCTGTGTATTAGTCGGGCTAATCCATTTTTCCCATGAATATCCACGAATTTCAGGCCCGAGAACTCTTTGCCGAATTCGGCGTAGCCACCCAACCCGGACGCGTCGCCCACACCCCTGCGGAGGCCGAGTCCGTGGCCACCGGCCTGAGCGAAGGGAAGCTGGTTGTGAAGGCCCAGATCCATGCCGGCGGTCGCGGCAAGGGAACCTTCAAGAACGGATTCAAGGGGGGCGTGCATCTCTGCGACAGCCCCGCAGAAGCCAAGGATCTCGCCTCCAAGATGCTCGGTCAGGTGCTCGTCACCCATCAGACCGGTGCCGAGGGAAAGGAAGTCGGCAAGGTCTTCGTCGGCGAGGCCGTTGACATTGCCCGAGAGCTCTATTTCGCGATCCTCATCGACCGCGCCACCTCAGTCCCCGTCGTCATCGCCAGCACCGAGGGTGGCGTCGACATCGAGAGCGTCGCCGAGAAGACCCCGGAGAAGATCCTCCGCCTTTCGATCAATCCCTTCCTCGGCATCATGCCCTACCAGACCCGCCTGATCGCCGCCTCGCTCGGCCTTACCGGTCCGTTGATGAACCAAGCCTCCAAGCTCTTCACCAACCTCTACCGCCTCTTCATCGAGCGCGACTGCTCCATGGTGGAGGTGAACCCCCTCGTCGTGACGACCGACGGCCGCCTCATGGCCCTCGACGCGAAGTTCAACTTCGACGACAACGCCCTCTACCGCCAGCCCTCCATCGTCGCCATGCGCGACGTCACCGAGGAGGATCCGCGCGAGGTCGAGGCTTCCAAGCACAGCCTCAACTACATCGGTCTCGACGGGAACATCGCCTGCCTGGTCAACGGCGCGGGTCTCGCCATGGCCACCATGGACATCATCCAGCATGCCGGCGGCAGCCCCGCCAACTTCCTTGATGTAGGCGGCGGAGCCACCCGCGAGCAGGTTGCATCGGCCTTCCGCATCATCCTTGCCGATTCCCGCGTGAAGGGGATCCTGGTCAACATCTTCGGCGGCATCATGGACTGCGATGTCATCGCCAACGGCATCGTCGAGGCCGCGAAGGAGACAGGCCTCTCCATCCCGCTTGTTGTCCGCCTGGAAGGCAACAACGTCGAGGCCGGCAAGAAGACCCTCGCCCAGAGCGGCCTCAAGCTTGAGAGCGGGGAGAACATCCTCGACGCCGCCAAGAAGATCGTCGCCGCCGTCCAAGCCGCCGCCTAAGCAACCTTTCCACCGTCACCCTCACCTTTCACTTTTCTCTCCCATGTCGATCCTCGTCACTCACGACACCAAGGTACTCATCCAGGGCATCACCGGCAGCTTCGGAGCACGCCACGCCAAGCTCAGCCTCGACTACGGCACCAAGGTGGTCGCCGGCGTCACCCCGGGCAAGGGAGGCCAGCTCTTCGAGAACCAGGTTCCCATCTTCGACACCGTCGATCAGGCCGTGAAGGAGACCGGAGCCACGGTCTCCGCGGTCTTCGTCCCGCCCCCGTTCGCCGCCGACGCGATCCTCGAGGGTGTCGCGGCCGGACTCGACCTTGTCGTCGCCATCACCGAGGGCATCCCCGTCATCGACATGATGAAGGTCAAGGAGGCCATGAAGGGATCCAAGACCCGGCTCATCGGCCCCAACTGTCCCGGCCTCGTCACTCCCGGAACCGGTGACAAGTCCCACGGCGGATGCCGCATCGGCATCGCTCCGGGCTACATCCACAAGAAGGGGAATGTGGGCGTCGTCTCCCGCTCCGGTACCCTCACCTACGAGGCCGTCTGGCAGCTCACCACCCGCGGTTACGGCCAGAGCACCTGCGTCGGAATCGGCGGCGACCCGATCAACGGCACCTCCCACCTCGACATTCTCAAGATGTTCAACGAGGACCCCGAGACCGAGGCGATCATCATGATCGGCGAGATCGGCGGCACCGCCGAGGAAGAGGCCGCGGCATGGGCCGCCAAGCATTGCAAGAAGCCGATCGCCGGCTTCATCGCGGGAGCCACCGCGCCGGAGGGACGCCGCATGGGTCACGCCGGAGCCATCGTCAGCGGCGGCCACGGCACGGCCGCCGGCAAGATCGCCGCACTGCGCGAAGCGGGAATCGAGATCGCCGAGACCCCTTCCGACATGGCCGACGCCCTCATCCGCCGGATGAAGCGGGCCTGATCCACCTTTTCACTTCCAACCCAACAACCTCTCACTCCCATGCCTGTCATCGCCAAAGGACTCGAAGGTATCGTCGCCAACTCCACCACGCTCAGCGATGTGCGCGGCGAGGAGGGCATCCTCATCTACGCCGGATACAATAT
>JBEAOJ010000177.1:0-2502 GCA_041164985.1 Verrucomicrobiota bacterium
CGGTCACCCCCGTCATGAGGCTCCAGAAGAGACATCCTCCCAGGATCAGCCCCTTGCGGGAACGGCGGTCGCCCGCATATCCGGCAAAGGGAGCCGAGGCGGCGTAGACCCACATGAAGGCGCTGCCGATCAGTCCGAGTTGCGCCTTGGTGAAGCCGAAATCACGCTCCAGAAGCGGAAAGAGACTGCTGATCGCCTGACGGTCGGCGTAGTTGAGCAGGCAGACCATCCAGAGCATCCCAAGCACGATCCACTTCTCACGACCGGCGACGGACGGAGCGAAGTTGCTACTGGGATGATTCATGGAGGGCTAAGTATCCCGGTCGCTTCATCGGTCCGAGCAATCGCAAAAACACCCCTTCTCTTTACAGGAGCAGAGTTGCCGTTATCGGATCCGTCGTGCTTCTACTTTGATTCGGCCACGGAGCGGTTGAGGGAGGCGATCACGGCGTCCGCTCCGCCCTGCTTGAACTGGGAGTCGAACTGCGTCCTGTAGTTGGCAACCATACTGACCCCCTCGATCACCACGTCGGTGATCCGCCAAGGGGTGCCGTCGGTTTCCTCGAGACGGTAGATCACGTCGTAACGGCTCCCCTTGTAGAGCGACGTGGTCGGGATCTCGACGCGGTTGGGCGCAGGGGAGGAGGCCGTCTTGTACTCCACGCCGGGCAACTCGCCGGGCGTGAACTTCGCGGTGTAGGTGCGGAGGATGAGGGTCGTGAAGAGGCGGATCGCCTCCTTCTGCTGCTCGGGCGTGAACTGCCGCCATCCGGGACCTACGGCCCGGCGGGTCATCGCATCGAAGCTGAGGATATTCTCAAGGACCGGCTTCACGCCCGCGATCAGGGCCTTGCGGTCGGGGGCGCTCTTCGCGACGGCGACCACCTTGTCGACGGAGGCTTTCAGGCGCTTCTCGGCCTCCTCGGTGGAGGCGCGGACGGTTCCTTGGATCAGCAGGAACGGCAGAATCAGGAGGAGCAGGGATCGTGGGTTCATGGGTTGGTTTTTTTGACTTTCTCCTTGGTCTCTTTGGAATCCTTTTCCTTGGTCTCTTTATCGTTTTTGGAGACCGATCCGAAAGCCATTTTTCCGATCAATGACTCAAGATCCACCGCCGATTCCGTCATGGTGATCCTTTCGCCGGGTTTGAGATACGCCTCCTCGGCACCCGGCGAAAGGGCCACGTATTTGTCGCCGATCAGACCGGAGGTTTTGACGGAAGCCATGGAATCGGCGGGAAGCCTCAGTCCGGAGAGCAGGCGCAACGTCACGATGGCGCTGTAATCGGAGGGTTCCATCCTTACTCCTTCCACCCGTCCGACGGTGACTCCGGACATCAGCACGCTGCTGCCCGCATGGATGCCGCCCGCATTCGCAAAGCGGGTCTCGATCAGATAGGTGTCGCCGCCGACCATGGATCCTGTCCCCAGCTTGATCGTCATGTAGGCGATCGCCGCGATCCCCAGGATCACGAAGATCCCGACGGAAAGTTCGAGTTTGGTGTTTTTCATAAATCGTCAGAGGGCCGCGGTGTCGCGACGGATCGTGGCAAGTGAACCGGCCAGGGCATCCGCGCTGTCACGGAATGCCGAGACAACCGGGTGGGTGGAGGCGCTGAACTCCGAAGGGTCTCCCTCGAAGCAGATCCGCCCGTGATCAAGCAGGGCCACCCGGTCGCTGGCGACCAGGGCCTCGGGCACGTCGTGGGTGACCACGAGCGCGGTGAAGCTGAAACGCCGCTGATATTTCGCGATCATGGCGAAGACCGCGTTCCTGCGGAGCGGATCAAGCCCGGCCGTCGGTTCATCGAAAAGCACGAGTTCGGGGCGGGTCACGATCGCACGGGCAAGGGCGAGCCGCTTCTGCATCCCTCCCGACAACCGGCCCGGGTACTGGTTGCGGTGCTCGTCCATTTCCAGCTGATGCAACGCTTCACGACTCCGTTCCCGGATCTCCTTCTCCCCCAGATCCGTGGTCTGCTCGAGCGGAAGAGCCACATTCTCCAGGGCGGTCAGCGAATCAAAGAGAGCGTTGCTCTGGAACAGGAAGCTGCAGCGCTTCCGGAACTCAACACGGGCGGCGGGATCGGAACCCAGGGGACGGCCGTCGAAACTGATCCGTCCCGCATCGGGATGGAGGACATTGGCAAGGCACTTGAGAAAAACGGACTTCCCAGTTCCGCTGGGGCCCAGCACGGTGAAGACACTTCCCCGGGGCACCTCAAGATCAATGCCGTCAAGAACGACGCGGCCGCCGAAGCTCTTACGCAGCCCCTTCACCTCAAGCACATATCCCGGATCGGCGACACCCATGATCAGACGAAGAAGGAGCTGATGACGTAATCGGCCACCAGGATGATGATGCTGGAATAAACCACCGCACGGGTCGTCGCGGCGCTGACGGCCCTGGCTCCGCTTGCCGAGCGGTTCCGGTCGGCATGGAAGCCCTGATAGGCGCAGATGGCAATGGAGAGCAGGCCGAACGATGCCGCCTTCACGAAGC
>JBEAOJ010000178.1:0-2915 GCA_041164985.1 Verrucomicrobiota bacterium
ACCACGGAGGTCGCTGCGAAACCTGCGAGGGGCAGGGAGTCATCAAGCTGGAGATGAACTTCCTTCCCGTCTCCTACATGCCGTGCGAGGACTGCGGCGGCACCCGCTTCAACCGCCAGACCCTCGAGGTGAAGTATGACGGCAAGTCGATCGGAGAAGTCCTCTCCATGACCGTCGAGCAGGCCGCTGATTTCTTCACCGCCCATCCCAAGATCCGCCGACCACTGCAGCTCCTCGTGGAGACAGGACTCGGCTACCTGAAACTGGGACAGCCAAGCCCCACCCTGAGCGGCGGAGAGGCCCAGCGCATCAAGCTTGTCACCCAGTTGGCACGGGGAGGATCCGCCGACCGTCCACGCATGGCGAAGCGCGGCGGAACCCTCTACATCCTTGAGGAACCAACGATCGGACTCCATGCCGCGGATGTGGAACTTCTCCAGGGAGTGCTTCACCGTCTCGTCGACGAAGGGCACACCGTCATCGTCGTCGAACATCATCTCGATCTGGTGGCGGAGGCCGACCACATCATCGACGTCGGACCGGAAGCCGGTCACCGTGGTGGAAAGATCATCGCCACGGGAACTCCCGAGGAAGTTGCCAAGAGCAAAGAGAGCCGCACCGCTCCCTTCCTGAGAGAAGTGCTTGGCAGGAAACCGGCCAAAGAGGGTTAGGCTGAGGGCTGAAGGCTGCTGGCCCGGGCCAGATTCAGAAGCATTATCCCAGATTGCGCAATAGAGCGGTGTTGACAGGTTTGAGCGGTTCACCCGGATGGTGAGTCCCGAAAAGGTTAAAAGCGTTACACCGTTAAAAAGTTACAAGGGGCTGAAGACAGAGGCCGAATGGAACTTATGAAGGCATCTTTGAGGGCACTTTCCCTAATTTCCCGATCCCGAATCCCGGATCGGGGCTCTCCCGGATCCATGTTGAGGCCACTTGCCTCCCGGCAAGCGGTGGCGCCCTCTGGGTCCTCCCGCAGTCGCGGGACGGGATCTTACGCGACTCTTCCCAGAGCCTTGTTTGTAACATTCCACCTTTTTAGAGCGTTTTTAGAAATGTAGTAGCCACAAGATGCACAAAAAACACAAGAGGGATGGAGGAAGGGGATCACCAGGTTATTTCGTGGTGAGGTGTTTCGGCAGAGTGTTGGAGTGATCACTCTTTCAGGGGATGGAGCCCAGTCGGATAGATGCTATTTAACCTGTGCCTCTTGTGCATCTTGTGGCTATGACTCAACTTAAGTTGCTCTAATACCGAAGGAACCACGAAACACACGAAAAGCACGAAATGAAGGAAGTAATTGGACTCCTTTTTCCCTCTAACCCTTTGGTATTTCGTGACTTTCGCGTTTTGACATGCCCGGCCATTGCTGCGCATCCGTTACGGCGTGGTTCTCCCTCCCTTGCTTCGTCTTCACCACCTTGGTGAACTCTCCAGATCTGTTGTCAGGGTTCCATTGCAAAATCCGGGATTATCAGCCACAGAATGCATGCATCCGTTGCATCCTGATCTACATATTGGGATCGGCTTCCCTATTTCCTGATTGCATCCAGCACGATCTTCTCGGTGAGAAGTTCCGGCAGGACCACTGGCGAGCTTCCCTTCCCCGCCGGGTAAAAGACAGCCAAGGGAACACCGACTCGACCGAAGGATTTCAGGGCGGCTGTGATCGCGGGATCGGAATTCGTCCAGTCACCCTTCATGGCGGTGACCCCCTTCTCCCGCAGGAGTGAACGCACGGAGGCGAGATTGATCGCCGTCTTCTCGTTGAACTGGCAGGTCAGGCACCACGAGGCGGTGAAATCGAGAAAGACCGGCTTCCCTTGGGAGCGCAGCGATTCAAGCGCTTCGGGCGAGTAAGGAACCCAGTCTATCCCCTCCCCGGAGCCCGAGGTCGGAGAGATCGGGGCGGATTCAAGGATCTTCTTGATAAGCAGCGGTGATGAGATCGCGAGAAGCCCCGCGAGCAGGATCAGCACCACCGTACGGACGCGGGGCGAGGTTCCCGGGAGTGAGCCGTAGACCCATGCGCAGAAACCGAGAATCAGCAGGAGTGCGAGCAGTGCGAGCAGAGCCCCGCTTCCACGCTGGCTCTGGAGCACCCAAAGCAGCCAGATGTTGGTGGCCAGAAGCGGGAATCCCATGAACTGCCTGAGCTTCTCCATCCAGAGACCCGGCTTGGGAATCCACTTCCTCCATCCCGGACGGGCCGAGAGGAGCACGTAGGGGGAGGACATGCCCAGCGCCACCGAGGCGAACATGGCAAGGATCACGGACGGACTCTGGCCAAAGGCGAATCCAAGCGCACTCCCTAGGAAGGGGGCCGTGCAGGGCGTGGCAAGGAGCGTCGCGAAGACCCCCTGGAAGAACGATCCGAAATAGCCCCCACGGGAAGCCGCCTGATCAAGCCTGGTGGCGGCATGCCCCGGCAAGGTGATCTCAAAGAGCCCGAAGAGATTCATGGCGAAGAGAAAGACCAGCGCGCTGAGTCCGACCACGAAATAAGGACTCTGAAATTGGAAGGCGCCCCAGGTCACCTGCGAACCACCGGCCTTCAGGGCGATGACCAACACCCCGAGTCCGAGAAACCAGGCGAAGATTCCGGCCGCGAAGGCAAGTCCGTGACGGAAGATGCGCGAGGGCGATTCCCCGGCTTGGGCGATGAAGTTGAATATCTTCAGCGAGATCACCGGGAGGACGCACGGCATGAGATTGAGGATCAAACCTCCGAGGAAGCCCGAGAAGAGGGCGGCCATGAGGACTCCCAAGGCCACGCCGCTGCTCCGGGTGGAAGGTTGACCGCTCGCGACGATCTTGCTCTCTCCCCCTATCCACCATCCCTTTCTGGCCGATCCCGCCTTCTCGACCAGCAATCCTTTGAAAGCGGCGGAACCATCCCAAGGGATGGAAAAGACGAT
>JBEAOJ010000179.1:0-4189 GCA_041164985.1 Verrucomicrobiota bacterium
ATGCAGTCAAGTGGTTCCCAAGTCCGGTTCAAATCCACACTGAACCGTAACGAGGGAACCTGTTTCTACGAAATGGCAATTCCTTGGGAACGACTCGCGCCGTTTGCCCCCGCCGCTGGGAAAAAGTTTTCTCTTACGGTTGCGGTCTCCGATGCGGACGCAGTTCCAGGTAAGGGGTTTAATTATCTTTCCTGGACTCCTGGAATCAACTACGGGAAATCTCCCTCCGGGATGGCTATTATCACTTTGATTAAGGGTAAATCCAAAAAATAACCAAATGAAGTCACACTCAATCACCGGGGATCGCCCCGCACCCGACTTTTTCGCCGGGGCCTTGCTGGGGAACGGCGGGCTGGGAGTCGTCGTCTGCACCAGGCCGGATGCCGTGGTGCTGCGATTCGGGCATAATAATGTCTGGGACATCCGCGTGGCGGAGCGGCATGGCGACAAGATCGGAAAGTTCCGCGAGGTTTTCGCCAGCGTGGAGGAACTGAGCCGGCAAGGGAAGAAGCCGAACGAGGATCCCTGGTTCGCGGAGTATGTCCGTTTGATGCGCGACAACTATGCGCGCGTCTACCCCAGGCCCTTCCCATGCGGGTCGCTGGTCTTGGGATTTGACCGACGCCGGGCGGAGTTGTTGGGGCACCGGTTGGATGTCGCCACCGGTGTCTGCGAGGTCTATTTCCTTCGCGGCGGGGACCGAGTCACGCTTCGGGTCTTCGTGGACATGAACGAAGACCAGGTTTGGATGCAACTGGAGGATGAGAAGGGGCAGCCTGCAGAATCGCTGTTCGACCGCGTCCATCTGATCCCTCACAGTGAAAAGGGAAAAAGCGGTTCCTCCATCAATGGGTCGGCGGCGACGGAGTTGGAAGTCCCACCGCTGCCCGCCTGGGACGCGATTTTCGTTTCCGATGGGTGCGGACTGGCGTTCCATCAGCGCCTGCCGTCTGAGGAGATCCCCTCGCAACCGGGGAGTCCGCACCCGGAGGATCGCGCCTTGCGGGTGACCTTCGCAAGCAATGCCGCGCTTGGCAGTGATTCGCGCCCGGGTTTCTGGGGCGAGCCTGTACTGTCCGGGATTTTGGAGCGGCGCATGGAGCCGGCCGCCGCTTTTCTCGCCTGCGTCCGGGTAGACCAGGGGCTGATGGCCGCCGTGCCGCCGCAGGCCGTGGTCGTGACGCCGGATGAGGCCGCGTCGGCAGAGGCCGCAACGGCTTCCCGGAAGGTGTGGGAGGAGTATTGGTCCCGCTCGGCGGTCAGCCTGGCCGATCCCGAGCTCGAGCGGCTCTGGTATCAGAACCTTTATTTTCTCCGTTGCGCCCTGCGCCCTGGGGTAACCTGTCCGGGACTTTTCGCCAACTGGAGCTTTGGCGACATCGGCACCGCCTGGCATGGCGATTATCACATGAACTACAACACCCAGCAGCCCTTCTGGGTGACGTTCTCCTCCAACCACTGCGATCTCAACCTGCCCTATGTTGACCTCGTGGATCATCTCCTTCCCGTCTCGCGGGCCTGGGCGCGGGAGTTCTACGAGATGGAAGGTGCCTGCTTCCCGCACTCGGCCTATCCTACGCGGATGAACATGATGCCCTACCCGGGACCTCCCTGGGGCTGGGAAATCTGTGAGACACCTTGGACGGTGCAGGGACTTTGGTGGCACTATCTTTATACAAAGGATACGGAGCTGCTTCGCACGCGGCTTTTTGAGCCGATGGAGGCGGCGACGGTATTTCTGGTGGACTATATCTCGCGGCCCGAAGCCCGTGGACCGGCCGCGGGCGGGGTCAATCCGCGTTTCACGGATGACCGGTGGCATGTCTATCCGACCGTGGCGCCTGAACTTTTCGGTTTGCGCGACAAACTGGACCTGAACGCCGACTGCCTGGTGACGCTGACGCTAACGCGCTTTTTGCTCCGGGCCTACCAGGAGGCCTGCGTGGATCTGGGCGTCGAGGACGGGAAGCGGGACCTGCTGGCCCGTGTTCGCCAGGTGCTTGATCGCCTGCCCGATTACCCGACCGCCCCGACCCCGCTCGGGGAGGTCTTTGTGAGCGTGCCCGGAGCGGATCCTTCAATCGTGTACAACACCCCCAATTCCACCATGACCGTGTTTCCCGGCGAGGACCATGGTCTGCACGCTCCGGGTCCGGGGCTTGAAATCGCCCGCAATTCCTACCGGTGGCAGCAGAACGAGGGTGGCAATGAATTGGTGTTTCTCAATCTTCAGGCCGCGCGGATGGGTCTGCTGGATCTGGAGAAATTCAAGCGGCAGGTCCGTTACTGCGAAATGCCCAATGGCACCTGCGCCGACATGGTTCTGCAGACCCATGGCCGCTATGGGGAAGGATTGAACTTTGATTTCATGGCCCGCATGGGAGTGTGGTTCGAGAACTTTGCACTGCCTGTGGTGGTGAACGAGTGCTTGTTGCAAAGCTATTCCGGCACCATCCGCCTGTTTCCGAACTGGCCCCGGGAAAAGGATGCTTCGTTCCGGACGCTGCGCGCCGTCGGGGCGTTCCTGGTCAGCGCAAGCCTGCGGAATGGCGTGGTCGGGCGGGTCGAGATCACCAGCGAGCGTGGCGGGCTCTTAAGGTTGGAATTGCCATGGAGCCGCGCGCGTCTGCAACGGGCCGGTCAGGCGGCGATCACTGTGGAAGGGCCGGAACTGTGTCTGGAAACGGCCGAGGGCGAAGTTCTGGTATTTGAGCCGGATGGGGCGGGAACCCTAAAAAATGAATAGGAATGCACTTCCATGAGAGACTTGAACCATAAAAAATCAAAACACATGAACGGACCGGCCTTGTTCTTCGGCGCCTGCTGGTATCCGGACCACTGGCCCCGGGAACAATGGGACACCGATTTGCGCCTGATGAAGGAGGCGGGATACGCCTGCGTGCGGTTCGGGGAAAGCTCCTGGACCCGATTCGAGCCGCGGGAAGGGGAATTCGACTGGGGATTTATGGACGAGGTGTTGGAGTGCCTGGAAAGGCATGATTTGGGCCTGATTCTTGGCACCCCGACATATGCAGCCCCGGCCTGGCTGAAAGAGCGCTACCCTGCCGCCATCGCGGCCAAGGCCGACGGAACCCGCTGGTATAAGCAGAACCGCCGGGCCTATGACTATACCAACCCGGACTACCGTCGTTGCAGCCGGGCCATCGTCCGCGCCATGGCGGAGCGGTACGCCTGCGACGAACGCGTCTGGGCCTGGCAGGTGGACAACGAGCTTTTCAACACCCTCCAGGAGTTTTATGGGGAGACGGTCACGACAGAGTTTCAGGCTTGGCTTCGCAAGCGCTACGGCAACGTTGATGCGCTCAACGACGCCTGGGGAACGATGTTTTGGTCCTGTCAGCTCGACGACTTTCTCCAGGCGGACCTGCCTGGTCCGGTGCCCTCGGGAACCAATCCCCATCAGAAAGCCGACTATCTGCGGTTCATTTCCGATCTGGGAATCGGGTTCCTTCACGAACAGGCGGCCCTCATTCGGAGCGTGAACTCGGAGGCACTCATCCTGCACAACTGCCCGCAGGGGCCGGAGGATCGTCCCAAGCTTTTTTCCGAAATGGATATCTTCGGCTTGGATCAGTATCCCGGCTTCGCCGCCTCGAACGCCCGCAAGAAAATCCCCAGTCTCAACGCCGGGGAGGCGCGTCCCCTTGGAAAGAGAATCTGGGTCGTTGAGCAGCAGGCCTCGCAGCCGGGCTCGATCTTTCACCGCGGCCCGCTCTGTGCGCCCGGCGAAACGGCCCTGCTTGCCTTGCAGAGTGTCGCGGCCGGTGCGGATGCCGTGTTGTGGTTCAACTGGCGGACATGCCCGGTCGGAGGTGAAATGATCTGGGGAGGCGTGCTGCCATCCTGGGGAACACCCGGGCAAACCTACTTTGAAACTCAGGACTTGATCGCCTCTCTCGCTCCGCATGCGGAACGGATCGCCGGTTCCAAGTCGGTGGTGGAGGTCGCGCGCCTCCTCAATCACGATCAAATCCTACTTCATCTCTGCGAGCCATGGGTCAAGCCCTGGATTGGAATGCCGTGGAATGGCCGCGCCGCCCTGCGCGCGATGAACCTCAACGAGGACCAGTTGCCGCCCGGCCTCCTGCGCGCGGATGCCGGCTACAAGGTGGCATTGCTGCCCCATGCCGTGGCATTGGATCGCGCGGAGGTTGACGCGGTTGCGGCC
>JBEAOJ010000180.1:0-3950 GCA_041164985.1 Verrucomicrobiota bacterium
CCCTTGTTGGAAGCCCAACGAAGACTGCCCCAAGGTGGCTCCATCAGCATCCTCTACCTGCTCCCGCCTTTGGCTCGCGAGAGGCTTTTCACCTCTCCGCTTCCACCCAAGCCCGACGACGGCAAACTGCCCGACTGTCACTGGACTGCGCTGAATTTCTTCAATCTCAGTCCTGATCCCAAGATGAGCGACATGGAGCATGCCGGTCGGTTCATCTCCGAGAATTACTACGAGATCGCTCAACCGGCCATCGCGGGGGATCTTCTCCTTCTGCTCGATCCCCAGGGACGTGTTGTCCATTCAGCCGTCTATCTTGCCGACGATGTCGTCTTCACGAAGAACGGCATCAACTACGCCCAGCCCTGGATCCTCATGCGCATCAAGGATCTGCAAGGTAGCTTTTCGGCGTTGGAGCCGATGAAGGTCGCCTACTTCAGACGCAGGGGACTCTGATCCGGTTCAGCGCAGGTGGTTCCGGAAGACCAGCACCGCCACGACGACCGAGATCATCGCCACGATCAGCACGCCGGCGGCGGCCACATCCTTCGCCTTTCCGATACGCTCCCGCTTCTCCAGGGAGACCTCGTCCGCGAGAAACTCCAGGGCGGTGTTGAGCGCCTCGGCCATCCAGACCATCCCGATGCAGAGAATGATCGCGACCCACTCCCATCGACGCAGGCCGAGACGGATTCCCGCTGCCACGACGATGATCGTTGCCAGCAGATGGAGTTGTGCGTGGGGTTGGGTCGTGACCAACGTGCGGATGCCCTGAAACGCGTAGCCGAAGCTCTTAAGGCGTTTGGAAAGATAACGGGTGATCATATAGCACTGCGGGGTTTGCGCTCAGGCCTCTTCCGACGCCTCTGTTGCCGGAACCAGCGCGGAGAGTCTCTCCCACTCACCCATGACTTTAGACAGGCGTTCCTGCAGGTCGGCAAGCTCCCTGTTGAGATCAAAAGCCCTCCCGTTTTTGAAACTCTCGGGGTCTTCCAGTTCCGCCACGAGTTCCCGCTGACGTGATTCCAAGTCGGTGATCTCTTCTTCGGCCGACTTGAGTCTTGCGGCGGCATCCCTTGCAGCCTTGTTGGCCGCCTTTCGCGCCTCGGCTTCCGCCCGTCGTTGTTCCTTGATCTCCTTGAGCCCCATCCTGACCCGGGGTGCTTCCGTGCTGCCTGACGACGCTTCCGGTCGGTAGTCGCCAGGGGCGACGAGGGCCTCCCTTTCCGATCGGGAACCTGATTTGTCCAGATAGTACTGGTAGTCCCCTGCGTACGGTGTGAGTTTTCCCGCGCTGATGTGAAGCACCGAGGAGGAGAGCGCGCGGATGAAGTGAACGTCGTGGCTGACGAAGAAAAGCGTTCCTTCGTACTGGCGCAGTGCCCCGATCAGGGCGTCGATGCTCGGCATGTCGAGGTGAGTCGTCGGTTCGTCCAGAAGCAGGAAGTTCGGGGGATTCAGGAGGAGCTTCACCAGGGCGAGACGGCTCTTTTCACCGCCGCTCAGGACCCCGACCGGCTTGAAGACATCATCCCCGCGGAAGAGGAAGGAGCCGAGGATCGTGCGAACGGTCTGTTCCGGAACAGGGGTCTGCGTCTCCATGGCTTCGGCCAGAACCGTCCGTTTCACGTCGAGCATCTCGGTGCGATGCTGGGCGAAGTAGCCGATCGAGAGATTATGGCCCGGGGTCACTGTCCCTGCCTCCAGCGGCAACATGCCCGCCAGGATCTTGAGCAGGGTCGATTTTCCGGCTCCGTTGGGACCGACCAGGACGGTCCGCTGACCCCTCTCCACCTCGAGGTCGAGGCGCTCGTAGACAACATGGGATCCGTAGGACTGCCTGACTCCCTCCAGGGTGATCACCCGCTGGCCGCCCCGCTTGGGCTGGGGAAAGGAGAAGGAGACGGTTGCCTCGTCACGCTCCGGCGGTTCGATGCGCTCCATGCGGGCGAGTTGCTTGATGCGGTCCTGGGCCTGCGATGCCTTGCTGGCCTTTGCCCGGAACCGATCGATGAATCGCTGCAGTTCGGCGATTTCCCTCTGCTGGTTCTTGTAGGCCGCCCACTGCTGTTCCTCCCGTGCGGCTTTCTGGGCTAAGTAGTCGTCGTAGTTCCCCCGGTAGCGGTTGAGCTTCCGGTTCCGTATCTCAAGGATGCCGACGCAGATGGCGTTCAGGAACTCGCGGTCGTGGGAGATGGCCAGGATCGCCCCCTGATACTTGGAGAGGTAGTTCTGGAACCAGCCGAGCGATTCCAGATCGAGATGGTTGGTCGGCTCGTCAAGCATCAGGATATCGGGCTCCATCACCAGCAAGCGGGCCAGATGGGCCCTCATGATCCATCCGCCGCTGAGTGTGCGGGCCGGCTTTCCGACATCCCCGTCACGGAACGCCAGACCGTTCAGGATGCGCTTCGCCTTCACCTCGAGGGAGTGACCGTCCAACTCGGCAAAGCGGGCCACGGCCTCGTGATGCACCGGATCCTCCTCGTCGTGCTCCCTGAGCTGCCTGCGGATCTCCTCCATTTCCGGGGAGACATTCGTGGCGAGTTCCAACACCGTCTCCTCCCCCGAGGGGGCGCTCTCCTGGGGTAGGAATCCGATGGAGACATTCCGCTCGAGCGCCACAGTCCCCTCGTCGGGTGATGCTTCCTTGAGGATCAGGGAGAAGAGGGTCGATTTGCCGGCGCCATTGGCACCGATCAGGCCTATCCGGTCGCCACGGTTGATCTGGAGAGAGGCGTTCTCGAACAGGGAACGTCCGCCGTATGATTTGGAAAGGCCGGAAGCAGTAAGCATGGTGGTCGGATCGGGGCGAAAAGATGCCCGTCGCGGGGCCGAATCAAAAGAAGATTCAGCCCGAAATTTGCATTGGGAATCCCTGAGATCATGGGAGGCAGCGTTAAAAGAGTTAAAAAGTGAAAATGCTACAACCAAGGCTCTGGGAAGAGCCGCGTAAGATCCCGCGCATGCGGGACCCGAAGGGCGCCACCGCTTGCCGGGAGGCAAGTGGCGTCAACATGGATCCGGGAGAGCCCTGATCCGAGATTCGGGAGGGGGATGTGAGGAAAAGTGCCGTCAAAAGATGCCTGTGTGGGTTCAGTTGGGCCTCAGTCTTCATCCCCTTGTAACATTTTATCGCTGTAACGCTTTTAACCCTTCCGGGATGCACCATCCGGGTAAAATGCCCAAAACCTGTCAACACCGCTCTAATGCGCAATCCGGTTTCAGCCCGAAATTCACTTTCCTCTCCCGAAGGGATCGCATCGCGACGCGATTCCCGTTAAGAATATACTCATGTCCTGGCTTGAAATCGTTTCCCTGCTTGCCGCCGCCTGTGCCGCCGGAGCGATCAATGCCGTTGCGGGCGGGGGCACATTGATCACCTTCCCTGTCCTGATCCTCTTCGGTGTGCCCCCCATGATCGCCAATGCCACCAGCGCCCTTTCCCTGGTTCTCGGGATCTCGGGAAGCCTCTACGGGTTCCGTGCCCGTCTTGCCGAAGTGCGACCCTGGTTTAAGACCTTCATCCCGGTGAGTATCGCTGGCGGATGGCTAGGCAGTCTGCTGCTAACACGCGGTAGCGAGGAGTTCTTCACCCGGCTTGTTCCCTATCTGATTCTCTTTGCCACGGTGCTCTTCATGCTCCAGGGGGTGGTCAGGAGGCGGGTGGCTCACCGGACGGTCTCTGCTCAGGCACCCCCAAGTGGCAGATGGCATCTTGCGGTTGCCCTCCTTTTCCAGTTCCTGGTCTCCGTCTATGGAGGCTACTTCGGTGCGGGAATAGGCATCCTCATGCTGGCCACCCTCGGATTTCTGGGATTCACCGATATCCACGGAATGAACACTCTCAAGAACGTCCTTGGATCGCTGATCAATATCGTGGCCGCATTCTGGTTCACGGTGAGCGGCCTCATCGACTGGCCACGCATGGGAATCATGACCGTGGGGGCGGT
>JBEAOJ010000181.1:0-4415 GCA_041164985.1 Verrucomicrobiota bacterium
GACATCATGGTAGACCTCCAACACCCGCCTCCCCTTCAAGTCACTCACCACCGTCGAGTACTCATGCCCCTTGGCGAAGCTCTTCTCGTCAATCCCCAGGCTCAGCACTTCTCCCTCATCCTCTTCCCTCCTGAGCATACCCCTTTCCACGGCTCTCTCCATCATTTGCCTCGCCGTGCTCCATCCTATCCCAGGCAGCCCACACGCCCCACTCAATATAGCGAGGAGCCAATTATCAACCCCCGATATCGTGGCGAAGCTGTTTCCCCTCGAAGGTGATTATGTCGGCCGCCGCATAGGCCTTGGTCCGGGCATCCTCCAGGGTGGCACCGAGGGCGGTCACGCCGAGTACACGGCCTCCATTGGTCACGACCTTACCGTCCTTGAGCGCCGTGCCGGCATGGAAGACCACGACGTCCGGAGCCGAGGCGGCGGCCTCGATACCCGTGATCACCTTCCCCTTCTCGATCGGCCCGGGATATCCGCCCGAAGCGAGCACGATGCAGACGGCGGCGCGCTCATCCCATTCCGTAGTCACCGAGGAGAGCTTTCCGTCGATGGTCGCCTCGATCAGGTCGAGGAGGTCGCTTTGGAGCCTGCGCATCAGGGACTGGGTCTCGGGGTCCCCGAAGCGGCAGTTGAACTCGAGCACCTTCGGCCCGTTGGGCGTCATCATCAGGCCCGGGAAGAGCATTCCCGAGAAGGGAAGCCCGTCCGCGGCGAGCCCCCGGACAAACGGCTCCATCACCTCGCGCCTGATGCGTTCCTGCATCGCCCCATCGACCTCACGCGAGGGGCTGATCGTCCCCATGCCCCCGGTGTTGAGTCCCCGGTCGCCATCGAGCGCCCTCTTGTGGTCCTTGGCATCGGGGAAGAGGGCGTAGCCCTTTCCATCGACCAGCGCGTGGATGGAGCACTCGGGGCCGGTCAGGAACTCCTCGATGACGACGGTGTTGCCGGCATCGCCGAAGACCTTCTCGATCATCGATTGGCGGATGGCTGTTTCGGCCTCCTCCCTGGTCTGCGCGATCACAACCCCCTTGCCGAGGGCGAGGCCGTCGGCCTTCACCACGAGGGGATACGTGGCCTTGGCGCAGTGTGCCAGCGCGGCCTCCGGATCGGAAAAGGTGGACGATCCCGCGGTCGGGATGCCATGGCGCACCATGAACTCCTTGGCAAAGGACTTGGAGGCCTCGAGTCGGGCGGCCGCCGCAACGGGCCCGAAGACACGGAGCCCTTCTCTCTGAAAACAATCCACGATGCCTGCGGCCAGCGGATCATCGGGACCGACGACGGTCAGGTCGATCTTCTCCGACTTGGCAAGGCCGACAAGGCCGGGGAGATCGGTTGCGGCGACGGGGTGATTGGTGGCGAGTTCAGCGGTGCCGGCATTTCCCGGTGCGCAGTGCAGGGCGGTGACACGCGGGCTTTGTGCGAGCTTCCAGAGAAGGGCGTGCTCACGGCCGCCCGATCCGATCACGAGAATTTTCATGCGCAGGAGCATGGAGGCACCCCCCGCGCTCTGTCCAGCGCGAGAGGGTATCACAAGGATGAAACTTGAGACCTGAAAGCTGAAGAAGTTTTCTACTTTAGGGCAAGCATACGCTGTCTGTCCGGTGGTCTCCCGGCAAACCGTATTTCCGACGGCCTTGCCCCTTGCTCCGCGGCTGCGCTTCGCACAAGCTACTCCGCTGCTCCCGGCACTTGGCGTTGCGAGCGCAGGCGAACAACGTTCGGCGCCAAAAACCTACAACTGGCGGGAGTAGGTTGAAGTGCCGAAGGCAACCCGAAGCAAGCGCGAGCGGCGTGGGCACGCCCGAGTTCAATCCCAAGCCCTATCAGGTACCTCTAGTGTTGCCGAAGAGGTCTATATGTACCCTCGGCGCATAGCGGAACCCATGCTCAAGACACATCTCGGCAATGAGCGGACCGCGTTCGCGGAGGGTCTCCACATCGGTGCCTTCCGGCATGAGCAGGACACGATCACGAGTAAAACCGGGAACCGCACCGATCTCGTTGAGGAGTTCCTCGATCTCGGGAAGATCCTCGACGCGCGAGACCACGAACTTGAGCTGGCAGGGTCCCGCCTCGAGCCATTGCCTGATGATGCCCGGCTGAAGGCGGGTGGATTCATGGCGTTCACGCCACGCACCGGCGGTCCCGGCATCGGGGGTGGAGTCGGCCAGCTTGGGACTCAGCGAGGCAAGGTCGCATGCGATCCCCATTCCGTCGACATGGGGCGAGATCGTCGCCGCGGTCTCGATGGTGATGTGCATCCCGGAGGCACGCAGCGCCGCGGCGAGTTCGCGGATGCCGGAGGCCACCATCGGTTCGCCGCCGGTCAGCACGACGTGACGGCAGTCGTAACCACGGACGCGCTCCATGATGGCATCGATTCCCATCTCCTCCCCCTCGGGGTTCCAGGAGGCGTAGGGTGTGTCGCACCAGCGGCAGCGGAGATTACAGCCCGATGTGCGGATGAAGACGGAGGGGACGCCGAGCAGCAGCCCCTCCCCCTGGATCGAGTGAAAGATCTCGGAAATCCTCATCTGGTGACAGGCTTCGGCGGCAGGGGGGCCGTCACGGCGTAGGCGGTCGGATCGGGAAGGCCTGCCAGCTGGAATGCCTCGCGGCGCTCAACACAGGTGCCGCAGGTCCCGCAATGGATCTCCCCGCCCTTATAGCAGGACCAGGTGCGGGAGAAGTCGACCCCCAGTTCCGCCCCTCGCCGGGCAATGGCGGCCTTGTCCATCGCCACGAAGGGGCGGAGCAGTTCGATCCGCGCGTAGGTCCCCTCGCGGATCGCGCGTGCCATGGGTTCCAGGAATGACTCGCGGCAGTCGGGATAGATCGCGTGATCCCCCGAATGGGCAGCGATCACGACCGCCTCCGCGCCGCGGCTTTCGGCGAATCCCGCCGCAATCGAGAGCATGATGCCGTTTCGGAACGGGACGACGGTGCTCTTCATCGACGACTCCTCGTAGTGACCCTCCGGGATCGCCCCGCCGGTCTCCAAAAGATCCGAAGCGAACTCCTCCGCCACAAACCTGAGCGGCGCAATCCGGTGGGCGACACCCGCCTGTGCGCAATGCCAGGCGGCCATGGGCAGCTCCCGCGCATGGTGCTTCGCCCCGTAATCGAAGCTCAGGCCGGCCACCACGTCATGCTCGCGCAGCGCGGCATGAAAAGCCGTGACGGAGTCCATCCCGCCGCTGAGCAGGACGACGACCTTCACCGGAGTTTCTTCCCCCCGTGGACCGCCTCGACACGGATGGCAATGCCACCGCGGGGCGCGAAGTCGCCGATCACCACCGCATGGCGCGGCGAGATGGCGGCGACGATGTCGTCCAGAATCCGGTTGGTGATCGCCTCGGCAAAGACCGCCTGGTTGCGGTAGGAGCCCAGGTACTGCTTCAAGGCCTTGCTCTCCAGGCAACGGCGCGAGGGCGTGTAGCGGATCGTGATCTCAGCAAAATCGGGCTGTCCCGTCACCGGGCAGTGCGAGGTGAACTCCTTGGTCGAAAAGACCACCTCGTACTCACGGGAGGAGGGGCTGGGGAAGGTCTCAAGCACCGCCTCGTCGGGAGAGGAGAGTTGCTGCAGCGGACCTCCACCAAGCAGGGTGAGCCTCTCGGAGGAGGCTGTTTTGGAGACTTTTTTCGGAGTGCGCGGGGACTTGGCCATAAAGGAGAATGATTGGGACCATCGTTTCCCAGCACGGATCGCCAGCCAAGCCCGAAGTCATCGTCTTCGTCATGCGTTCCTTGGCTTCCCTTGCCATTCCTCCGGGTATAGCCTGATGAGGCCGTGAAAAAGATCCTTCTCTGGACGATTCCACCACTGGTTCCGATTGCCATCGTGGCCGCCTCATTGGTGCTCGCGCTTCGTTGGATCGAGAGCGACGACTGCCGCACGCTTCTCGAGCAGAAGACCCAGGCCGTGCTCCATGCCGAGGCGAAGCTTGCCCCGCTCAGCTGGCGCTGGTTCGGCGTCTCCTCCCGGAATTTCAATGCCACCGGCCGCTCCGATTCGGCGCTCAAGCAGGTCGATGCCACGGATCTGCAGGCAACCCTGAGCCCCTCCTCGATCCTTCGCGGCGTCTGGGGAGTGAAGGAACTCTCACTCGACAAACTGAAGCTCCGGATAGGATCTCCCGAAAACACTCCCGCCAAGGCCGCCACTCCATCGGACGCGAAACCTTCCGATCAAGCGAAAGGATTGCAGAAATGGATACCCTCCCTCGTCGTGGTGGAGGTGATCCACGGCAGGAAGACCGATCTTCTCATCGAGATCGGACAGGCAAACGTCTCGCTGGACGGGACGGTCCTCGAGGCACGGCCGGATACCCGGGGTGAACAGACTCTCTTCAAGCTCTCGGGTGGCAGACTGGGAACCTCGCATTATCCCGATCTCAA
>JBEAOJ010000182.1:0-2633 GCA_041164985.1 Verrucomicrobiota bacterium
ATGCATTGGCTCCTCCAGTCTGAAACGGTTATAAGGTCGGAAAGTGAAAAGGGCGTAAGAATTTCCTTGGGAAGCGCTGCCTCCGCTTCCCGAACAGTTGGAAGGATGATAAACCTAACCCGACTTTTCTGATCGGGCGGAGAGCGTGGTGAAAACCATGACCCAAAACGCTTGGGCGATGATGAAGAAGGGAATGCCGAGTGCCGGGGGGAGGGAGTAGATGATGCTGACAAGCGGGATCCAGACCATCCAGTTGGCCATGAGCACGGGGAAGATCCTCAGGGCATAGAAGCGTCCCGGCGTCCATCCGCGGAATCCCCGGCGTGTGAAACCTTGGTCACGCCAGAGGAAGACGCAGACGGCTTCGGGCATTGCCAGCAACGGACAATAAATGAAGGCATCGACCAGTACCTTGATGACGATGACGGAGATGCTCTCCGAGGGGCCGAAGAGATGGAGTTGGAGTCTGTAGAAGAGATCGACCTGGACGCCGATGAGGCCCCAGAAGGGGATGGCGAAGAGAAGTCGCTCCCCGAGTGCAGGTCCATCCGCAGGGGAAGTTCGGCGGAATCTCTGCAGGATTTCCGGGAGCAGGGCCGAGGCAAGCGATGTCCCCAGGAAGGAAAACCAGAGGCCCCAGTCGGATCGGATCCGGGCAAGCTCCGTGAAAAGGTGTCGTGCCCCGGGGTGCCACAGATAGGCGGCGGCCATGGCGGCCATCACCGCCTGCAGGATCAGTCCGGGAATGAGATTCGCACGGAGTGATTTGAGGGATTCCTTCCAAGCGAGTTGAAAAAGCACCTGCACCCCGTGAATGAAGGAGTGATGGTTTGCATTCATGATTCGTTCGGAGATGCCAACTGTGGCTTGCGGTTCCTTAAACAAGAAGAGCTTCCCGCGGGGGAAGCTCTTCGAGAGTTTTGGAATGACGGTCCCGAAGAGACCGGCAATCGTCGCAAATTAACGCTTGGAGAACTGGAAGCGCTTGCGGGCTCCGGGACGGCCCGGCTTCTTGCGCTCGCGCATGCGGGGGTCGCGGGTCAGCAGTCCGCCGGCCTTGAGGGCGGGGCGGTCGGCTTCGTTGAATTCGTTGAGGGCGCGGGCGATGGCAAGGCTGAGCGCGCCGGCCTGACCCTGAAGTCCTCCTCCGGAGGTCTTGGCCACCACATCGTAATTCTTGACGGCGTTCACGGTCTCAAGGGGCTTGAGCACCGTGTTCTGCATCGAGGTGGTGGTGAAGTACTCGTCGAAGTTCTTCCCGTTGACGCTGATCTTGCCGGAGCCCGGTGCGATCTGGATGCGGGCGACGGCCGTCTTGCGGCGTCCGGTGGTGGCGGTTTTTGCTGTGGCCATGAGTGAGTGGGAATTGTTTCCTGTGAAGGGGATGGTTTACTTGGCGGGCTGGGGGTTCTGCCCGGCGTGGGGATGATCATTTCCACCGTAGACCTTCAGCTTGCCATAGATGGAACGGCCGAGGCGGTTGTGGGGGATCATCCCCTTGACGGCACGCTCGATGAGGAGTTCGGGACGGCGCTCGCGGCGCTGGCGGAAGGTCTCGGACTTGTGGCCGCCGACGAATCCGGAAAAGCTCATGTAGGTCTTCTGGGTCTCCTTCTTGCCGCCGATCTGAACCTCGGAGGCATTGATCACCACGACGAAATCACCGGTGTCGACATGAGGAGTGAAGATCGCCTTGTGCTTGCCGCGCAGGAGATTCGCGGCCTTGACGGCGACATGGCCGAGGTGCTGGTTCTTGGCATCGATCACCCACCACTGGCGTTTGACCTCGGGAGCTTTGGCGGAAAAAGTCTTCATTAGGATTTCGGGAAAGGTTGAAGAGATTAGGAAAAGGATCACTCCCTGTCAAAGGAGAAAAGTGGTTTTTTCACATCGTGTTCCCTTTGACGGATCCCGTGAGCGTTGATTTCGCTGGCTTTTCGCGGCGCACCCTTGAGGTTTTATCCATGGCTTCCATCAGCTTCCTTGGCACCGGATCGGGAGTTCCCTCCGCGGACCGGTTTTTCTCAAGCAGTCTCCTCTTGATCGATGGGAGGCATCTTCTCATCGATGCGGGTGAGCCGTGCGTCCACCTGCTCAGGGATCGCGGGAATGTCCTTGCGGAGATCGACGAGGTTCTCATCACCCACGGCCATGTCGATCATGTCGGGGGGCTTCCGTCATTCCTTCAGGGATGCATGTTGCTGGGGCGGACCAAGGAACTCTCGGTTCACCTGCCCGGGGAAATGATCGCACCCGTCCGTGCGTGGATCGCGGCCCTCTACCTGACTGAAGAGGGACTCGGTTTCACGATCTCCTGGAATGCCTGGAAAGAACGGATTCCTGTCGTCCTGGGGAAGGAGATCGCGGTGACTCCCTGGCCGAACACACACCTCATGGATTGCTACCGTCGGCTGCAGTGTGCCGACCCGACCCGTCCCTGTGAGTCGTTCTCCCTTGAGATTGTTTCCGGAGAGTTCAGGGCGATCTTTACGGGTGACCTCAGAGCCGCAGACGAAATCAAGCCCCTGCTATCCAAGCCGACGACGGTCCTTGTCAGCGAACTCTCCCATTTCGGTGCCATGGAATTGGCGGATGCCCTGGCCGGTGCAACGATCCATGCCCTCTGCCTCGTC
>JBEAOJ010000183.1:0-2794 GCA_041164985.1 Verrucomicrobiota bacterium
CCTCTTCCTACTTGGCGGCCTTGGCCGGGACGTTCTTATTGAGAGCCGCAATGACGTCGGAACTGAAATCCAGATCGTCACGGGAATAGAGAACCACGGGGACGGCACCGGCGCTCAGGCCGGACTTGTCAAAGACGACATCGTAGGCCTTCAACTTCACGAGATCGTTCACGCTCTTCATGATGTCATCGACGATGTCCTTGCGCATGCGGAGGAACTGGTCCTGCAGGGCCTTCTGCTTCGCGGTGCGGAAATCGGCGATTTCGCGGTCAAGCACGCGAGCGGCAGCCACCTTGGCATCGCGCTCCTTGGCCTTCTCCTCTTTTCCGGAATCAGACTTTTCCAACTCGGCATTGAGCGCGCTGATCTCCTGCATGCTCTTCTTGAGGGTCTCGACGCGGCTGTTCAAATCATCGTTGGCCGCCTTCTCCGCCTCGGCATACTTGGCCTGGGCATCCTTGGTCTTGGAGTACTCGCTGAAGACGCGGTTCATATCGACGGTGCCGATCTTGACCTGTGCATTTGCGGCGCCGACTCCACCGATAAGGAAAAGGGCTGCCAGAAGTGGAATGCGGGTGATGTGTTTCATGGAAGAAATGGATGATTCGAGTTTTTGAACTACTAACCCCGGTCAGAAGGTATAGCCAACATTAAATTGGAACTGCCCGCTGGTCCGGTTCCACTGGTCGGTCATGACGGGATAACCCCAGTCGATGCGGATGGGGCCGATCGGAAGATCGACACGCGCACCGATGCCAACGTCGCCGTTGAGTCCGCCGGAGGAGCTTCCGTCCACGATGTATTGGGCGGGGCTGAAATCCCAGGAGTTGGCGTTCACATAACCCCAATCCGTGAAGACCGCGCCGCGGAGGCGGGGGATGATCGGGAAGGTCAGCTCCGCGGTTCCATAGACCGAGGTGCTGCCGCCGATGGGATTGCCATACTGGTCCTTCGGACCGACACCCCTGAAGATGAAGCCGCGCATGTCGTTGGCGCCGCCGAGGTAGAGCTGGTCGAAGATCGGGGGAGGATTGGCGGCGCCGCCCCACGTGCTCACCACGCCCACGGAACCCTTGGTGAGAAGGATCATGTCCCAGGGAAGGGGGAAGTATTTCTTGGCATCGAGCGAGAGGCCGTAGTCCTGCACGTCGCCGCCGAGACCGCCGCCGGCCAAGAATCCGGTCAGGTTGATTGACTGCCCCTTGTGGGTGAGGAAGAGGCTGTCGCGGTTGTCGAAGTCGATGCCGCCCAGCAGGCAGCTCTTGGTGTAGGGGGAGCTGTTCCCGGCGTTCTGGATCGTCGTGCCGTAGTTGCCGCTCAGGTCGAAGATGCGGATATTCTCAAGGCGGTACTCGCCACGCAGGGCGGTGAAGGGGGTGATGGCCTTGCGGGCCTGGAGGGCTCCGCCGAGGTTCGACTGGTTGTAGACGGGGCTGAGGAAGGAGGCGCCATGGTAGTAGAACTCGCCGCCGACGGAGACCTTGTATCCCATGAACCACGGCTCGGTGAGTGACATCACGAAATCCTGACGCTGGAGACCGTACTGTCCGCGGATTCGGAAGCGCTGGCCGGCACCGGTCATGTTGGGCCAGTTGAAGAGATCGAAATTGGACTGCTGGAGTTCGGCGAATCCGACCAGGCTGTCGATCGAGCTGAAGCCGGCGCCGAAGTTGAAGGAACCGGTCTTCTTCTCCTCGACGATGACGTCGAGATCCTTGCGGCCCGGCACCAGGGTGTCCTGGGGAGCCATGTCGACCTTGGAGAAATAGTTCAGGTTCATCAGGCGGGTCTTGCTGATGTCCACCAGGGTGGTGTCGAAGATGCCTCCCGGCTGCACACCCAGTTCACGGCGGATCACCTTGTCCTTGGTCTTGGTGTTGCCCTGGATGTTGATGAGGTTGACGTAGGACTGGACTCCCTCGTCGATGCGGTAGGAGAGATCGATCTGCCCGTCTCCGGCCGGCGTCACCTGGGGCTGGGCCACCATGTCGACATAACCGCGCGACCCGTAGAAATCGCGGATCATCTTGAGGTCGGCACCCATTCCCTCGGGGGTGTAGAGCGAGCCTTCCTTCATCTTGAGGAAGCGGGCCAGTTCGGCGGGTTCCACGATCGAGGAACCGTCGATGGAGATCTTGTTGACGCGGTACTGGGTTCCCTCGGAGATGGAGATCACGAGATCGACCCCCTTGCCGTTGGGAAGGGGAACCGTCTGGACGTCGGTCACGCGCATGTCAGCGAACCCGCGGTTCTGGTAGAGCTTGCGGATCTCATCCTTGTCCTCGTCCATCTGCGAGGGAGTGAGGCGGCCGGCCTTGGTGAGGAAGGAGAGGATGTTGGCCGTCTTGGTCTTCATGACCTTGGTGAGGTCCTTCGGAAGCACCGAGTCGTTGCCCGTGAAGCTGATGCGGCGGATGACCAGCTTCGGCCCCTCGTTGATCGAGAAGACAAGCCTCATCCTCTTGTCGGGAAGCTCGGAGGTCACGGCATCCACCTTGACGTCGGTGTAGTTCCTGTCCTCGTAAAGCTTGAGGATCTTCTGGCGGTCGTCGTTGATCTTCTCGTCATTGAGCGGATCCCCCGGCTTGGAGGTGATCTCCTTGCGGATCTTGGAAGAGGGAACCGCCTCGGCACCCTCGATAAGCACCTCGCCGACCGTGGTGCGCCCCTGCAGGAGGACGGTGACCTTGAGCCCGCCGCTCACCGGCTCCGCAAAGATGCGGGCGTTGGAGACATTCCCCGTGGCGTAGAGCGACTTGATGTCCTCCTCGACGAGGCGTTCGTTGTAGGGCGT
>JBEAOJ010000184.1:0-4676 GCA_041164985.1 Verrucomicrobiota bacterium
CGCAAAAGCAGCCAGATTCCCATCGTTCTGTTTGCCTACCTGAATCCCGTCTATGTCTATGGATTTGAGAAATTTCAGGAGGATGCGGCCGCCGCGGGCGCCGACGGACTGCTTCTGCTCGATCTCCCGCCACAGGAAGCGGCCCGAAATGAAGAGCTTGCCTCATCCAAGGGCCTCAAGACGATCCGCCTGATCGCCCCGACAACCCCCCCCGAACGCCTTCAGGAGATCACCGATGCGGCCGAGGGATTCATCTACTATGTCTCCCGCGAAGGAGTCACCGGCGAGCAGTCCACTCTCTCGACGGACATCGCCGAGCGCGTCGCGGCCATCCGCGCCCTGACCAAAGTCCCCGTGGCGGTTGGGTTCGGCATCTCGAATCCCGAGCAGGCCGCCACAGTGGCGGCCCTGGCCGACGGAGTCGTGGTGGGCAGCGCCATCGTCCGAAAGATCGGAGAGATCGGCGACGTGCCGGAGCTTCCCTCCAAGATCGCCGACTTTGTCCGCCCCATCGCGGAGGCCGTTCATGGCGTCAAAGGCTGAGTCGAGGGACGAAAGTCGAGGGTTTAGGGGCGCAGGCTGAAGACTTTTTGGGAAGCGCAAGAACTCAGGAATGAATGCCATTCATGGGATTTAATCAGCGGTTCCTAAGTATCATCGCGCACTACTCTTTGATCCTACCTTGGCGATCTTGCTTTGCGCCGGTTGCGTGAAAACATCATCTTCCAATCAACCCACTGCAAACAGCGGGGCACCTTTTTTCATGAGTTCATGAGTTCCATATTAATCCTTCATGCTTTCCTTGAACCGGATCTTGGGTGAGAATTCACCGATGAATTTGGAGTTCACCAAGATGAATGGTGCGGGAAATGACTTTGTCATGATTGATAACCGCCACGGGTCCCGCAGTCTGAACCGTGACCAGATCGCCGGACTCTGCGACCGCCATCGCGGGATCGGTGGAGACGGACTCATTGCCGTTGAGGGCACGCCCGAGCTTCCCAGGATGCGCTATTATAACGCCGATGGCGGCGAGGCGGAGATGTGCGGTAACGGAGCCCGTTGCTTCGCCAGGTTTGCCGCCCGGTTGACAGGTCAGGAAGGAGGCACCCTCTCCTTTTCCACCCTTGCCGGCATGATCTCGGCGGAACTTCTCCCTGATGATCGTGTCAGGCTTCGGATGAGCGAACCGCACAGCCTCCAATTGGCCCATTCCCTGAAAGTCGAGGGTGCCGATCTCGAGGTGCATTCATTGAACACCGGCGTTCCTCACGCGGTGGTCTTTGTCTCGGATCTGGAGGCCACTCCTGTGGTAGCCCATGGCCGAACCCTTCGCCATCATGCGCGATTTGCCCCTGCCGGGACAAATGTCAACTTCGCGCAAGTATTGGCCCCGGGATCACTTGCCATTCGCACCTACGAGCGAGGGGTTGAGGATGAGACTCTGGCTTGCGGCACCGGAGTGGTCGCTTCGGCACTCATTCACCACCTCCTGAGCAAGGCCCCCTCTCCCATCTCCGTAAAGGTTCGTGGCGGAGATACCATGGAAGTGGGATTTGAACTGGAAAATGGTCATCCCAAGGACGTCACACTGGCGGGTCCCGCTGACTTTGTCTTTAAAGGAACCATCGCCATCCGAAATTGACTGATTTGCTGATTGCACATTAGTGATTGCTGGATCCACTTTTTAACTTTGTAACCTCATAACCTTTCTCTCTTAAGTACCTTTTCATTCTTCATTTTTGATTTCCGCCCTTCTGCTTTTTCATCCTTCATACTTCATCATTCATCCTTTTTTAGTCTCCCATGCCCACCATCTCTTTTGCAGGAGCCCACACCGCTCTGGTGACCCCATTTCGGAATGGATCGCTGGACGAGGCGGCTTTGACCGCCTTGATCGAGGCACAGGTTGCCGCAGGTATTTCCGGCATCATCCCAGTCGGCACCACTGGCGAGTCCCCCACCCTCAGCCACGAAGAGCATCGCAGGGTGATCGAGATCGCCGTCAAGGCGGCATCCAAGAGAATACTGGTCATCGCAGGCACCGGATCAAACGCCACCTCTGAAGCCGTCGAATTGACCATCGAGGCAGAAAAGCTCGGCGCCGATGCCGCTCTAGTGGTAGCACCTTACTACAATAAACCCTCCGCCGAGGGTCTCTATCGCCATTTCAAGCAGGTGGCCGGCGCCGTTACCATACCGATCGTCCTTTACAGTATCCCCGGACGCTGCGGCATTGAGATTCCTGTCACTGTGGTGGCACGCCTGGCCACTGACTGCCCCAATATCGTTGCCATCAAAGAGGCGGGCGGTAGCGTGGAGCGGGTCAATCAACTGCGGGCCGCCCTGCCGGATAGCTTCCAAATCCTCTCTGGTGATGATTCACTTACATTGCCATTTATGGCCACGGGGGCGGTCGGCGTGATCAGTGTGGCCTCCAATATTATACCGACCGAAGTCGAGACCTTGGTCCGTAGCTTCCTCAATGGGGAGGTTGCCAAGGCTCAGGAGATTCATGCCCAATACTACCCCCTCTTCAGGGATCTCTTTATCGAACCCAACCCGGTGCCCATCAAGGCAGCACTAGCATTCAAAGGGGTTTGCACGGAAGATGTCCGTCTTCCTCTATGTGAAATGACATCTCCCAACAGGGATATCCTCATGAAGACCCTTAATAACACGGGTGTTATCTAATTCATATGAATACACTTAAAGTAGTTATTTACGGTTCCAAAGGAAGAATGGGTCAGGCCTTGGTTGCCGCCGCCAAGGAGAACCCCGCCCTCGAACCGGTTGGCACAATCGATTCCGGAGATGCCCTGGACGTGATCGCGTCATGCGACGCAGTGATTGATTTTACTCATGCCGACGCGACACTTCCTGCGTTGGATAAATGCGTGGAATTAGGAAAGATTATCGTCATTGGAACTACAGGTCATTCCAATGATATCAGGAACCGAATTTCCGAGGCCTCCAAGTCGATTCCGGTAATCTTCTCCCCCAACTACAGCGTCGGCGTGAACACCCTCTTCTGGCTCACAAAGAAGGCGGCTGAAATCCTTGGCCCCGATTATGATGCCGAGGTGGTCGAGATACATCATCGCCTGAAAAAGGATGCTCCGAGCGGCACAGCGAGGCGCCTTGTCGAGGTTCTGGATGAGGCTTATGGCCTTGATTACGAGAAGGATACCCGTCATGGCCGTGTCGGAATGCCGGGCGAACGCACCCGCAGTGAGGTTGGTGTCCATGCCGTTCGCGGCGGCGATGTCGTCGGAGACCACACCGTGATGCTGGCAGCTCCAGGAGATCGCTTGGAGTTGATCCATCGTGCCTCCAGTCGGGAGACGTTTGCTAGAGGGGCCCTTCGGGCAGCTCTTTGGGCCAGGGACACCAAGAAGAACGCCCCCGGTCTCTACGACATGCAGGACGTGCTCGGCCTGCGCTAATCAGCGACTTCATGCGCGCCGGCATCGCCCTCGGCTCTAATTTGGGCAATCGATCAGCCCTTTTGGAAGCGGCAATCTCCCAACTCCGCACCCTTCATGAACAGGGCGAATTCCTGATCTCCTCCCTTCATGAAACTGATCCGGTGGATTGCCCTCCGGGATCCGAATCCTTCCTGAACGGGGTCGTTGAGCTGGACACATCCCTTGCTCCCTTGGAATTGCTTCAGCGACTTCAGCATCTCGAACTCGCTTCGGGGCGCCCGCGCGTGCATGGTCGTCATGCGCCCCGCACACTCGATCTGGATCTCCTTTATTGTGACGGAATGACGCTCCATCACCCAGATTTGGAGTTACCGCATCCTCGCATCACGGAACGTCACTTCGTGCTTGCCCCTCTTCATGAAATTCGACCAGACCTTCTTCTTCCGGGATGGTCAATGAACTGTGCTGATTATTTATTTAGAATAAGTAATAAATAGTCTTATCTAACTCTCCTTTAAATGATAACAGATCTTAAAAATAAGCTTATTGCGGCCAAATCCCGAGGCGATAAGCAGGCTTGGCTGACGGCTTACGACTACCCTTCGGCACGACTCTTGGATGGAACCGGCATTGATCTAATTCTGGTCGGGGACTCCCTCGGGATGGTCGTTTTGGGACAAAAAGACACGGTTGATGTCACCCTTGAAGAGATGATCCATCACTTGAAAGCCGTCCGTCGGGGCGTTTCCCATGCTCCTGTGGCGGTTGATCTTCCATCTCACACCTATGACACTCCAGATCAGGCCCTTACGAGTGCAAGACGCCTCGTGGAGGCAGGTGCCGATGCCGTAAAGCTGGAGGGCCCACTGCCCCAGATCATCTCTACCCTTGCAGAGGAATCCATTCAGGTTATCGGACATCTCGGCATGCTTCCCCAACATGTTCGTGAAGAGGGTGGATACATCCGCAAGGGGAAATCGGAGCAGGAAGCCCTTGCACTCCTAGATGCGGCACGCTCACTTCAGACTGTCGGATGCTGCGCCATTGTCCTGGAATTGGTCGAATCCTCGTTATCAGAGAAGATTAGTAAAGAATTGGACATCCCAACCATTGGAATCGGAAGCGGCCCCGGTTGTGATGGCCAGATTCTGGTCACGACAGACCTTCTGGGACTCCAGCCTTGGTTCCGCCCCTCCTTCGTAAAGCCCAAGGCGGATCTGGCAACCCCCTTTCAGATCGCCGTGAGGG
>JBEAOJ010000185.1:0-2626 GCA_041164985.1 Verrucomicrobiota bacterium
CGCTCTGGGTACGGATCATCGGCTGGGTCATGGCCGGGGTCATTGCAGGACTGAATCTCTGGCTCCTGCTTCTCCAATTCCGCAACGGGTTTTAGCCCGAACTCATCCTCTGAACTCATGACCGATCCTTCCGGGAACCCAGAATGGAAGGGCTACGAACTCCTCGCAACGGGAAACGGCCAGCGGCTGGAACGCTGGTGCGGACGGGTGATCCTGCGTCCCGAAACTGCCGCGCTGTGGCCGTGGCATCATCCGGAATCCTTGCCTCCATGGGAGGGGCGATACACCGGCAACCGCGCCACGGGAGGAGCCTGGGAATGGCGCCACCCCCTTCCCGATCCCTCCATCGTGCGGTTCAAATCGCTCTCCCTCCTCGTCAAGCCGACCAACTCCAAGCACCTCGGCCTCTTCCCCGAGCAGTCAGCCAACTGGGAATGGATCACCGGCTTGATCCGCACATCGAAGGATGGCTCCACGGCTGGGAACTCACCCCCCAAGGTACTCAACCTCTTCGGCTACACCGGAGGAGCCACCTTGGCGGCCGCCGCGGCGGGAGCCTCCGTCACCCATGTTGACTCGGCACGGGCCATGGTCGGCTGGTGCTCCGACAACGCACGCCTCTCGGGCCTTGGAGATGCCCCGATCCGATACATCGTCGAGGATGCGGTGACCTTTCTGCAGAGGGAGAACCGCCGTGGAAACCGCTACGACGGCATCATCATGGATCCGCCCGCCTTCGGCCGGGGCAAGGGAGGGGAACTCTGGAAACTCTCCGAGCATCTCCCTTTCCTTATCGACATCGCACAGGAAGCCCTCTCCGACTCACCGCTGTTCCTTCTGCTCAATACCTACAGCGACAGCTTGGACGACCTTTCAGAGTCCATGATCTCCAGAAAACTCACCCGGCTCGGCGGCTCCTCCGAAGTCGTCGAACTCGGCCTGACGGGAAGCCTTGACCGCCAATGGCTTCCCCTGGGAACGGCCCACCGCTGGAGTATTAGTGTTACGCTTATTCCTTAGAAGCTGATGCCTGCTTGCCATCGGATCGGCTTCTGCGATCCTTGGGTTGAGGAATATTGCAACCCCATCCCACATCCCATGAACGACTCCAAGAACACACCTTCCGCAGCAGAGAGACTCGAGAGCAGTCAGGCTCACGCCAAGAAAGCCCTCGAGGCCACCGCAGCAGCCGCCCGCGAGGTCGCCGATGCCGCCAAGAGCAATGCCCGCTCCGCCTATGCGGCGAGCCGCGAGGAACTTCAGGCCGCGGCCAGCGATCTCAAGGATGCCGCTCGCTCCACCTACGCCGATCTCTCCAAGACCGCCAAGGCCAAGTACGGCGATCTCTCCCAGCAGGCCCGCGAGCGCTACAGCGATGTGGCAGACCGTGCCGGTGAGGCCGTGGGCGAGTACCGGGACCAACTCGAGGATCTTGCAGGACAGGCCGAGGATTATGTCCGGGACAATCCCTTCCGAGCCGTCGGCATCACCTTCGCCGCCGGTCTGGTGCTCGGACTCCTCCTGCGCCGCCGCTAAAAATCCTCAGCCAAGGCAACCGCTTCATTCGGTTCGATGAATCCGCAGGATCTCCCCGGAGGCATCCCCTCCCGGATCACCGGCCTCACCGCCGGGATCCTGCGCTACACCCTCTCGCTCGGTGCACTGGCGGCCGAGGAGGGGCGTCTGCTGATACGTCAGAGTGTCGCGGCCATCCTTCTGCTCGTGGCCATGGTCGTGATCGCGATGATCGCCTATGTGGCCCTTCTTGGGGCGGCGGTTTCCCTTCTGGCCATGAAGCTCTCCTGGGGATGGCCCGTCTCGCTGGCAGCGGCGGGACTGATCCATCTCGCGATCCTCGGCATTCTCTTGAGGATCCTCCGCTCACGCACGACCCCTCGCCCCTTCGAGGCCACGACAGCAGAGATCCGCAGGGACATCGAGGCGCTCTCTCGCTACTCCAACAACCCGGGGAGGAACCCGTGAACCACTCTCCAGAACTCGCCAGACTCCAGCAATCCGTCCGCGAAAGCCGTCTCGGCATCTCGCGGGAGTATGCCGGACTGCTCTCCGATCTTGATCTTCAGAAACGCTTCACCGAATCGGTGAAACGCCATCCGCTAGGCTGGATCGGGGGAGCCGCGGCGGCGGGCCTTCTCGCCACTCTCTTCGGAGGCCGGCGCAAGGCCACTTCCGTTTCCGGAAAATCCCCCCGACAGACCGTATCCCCTGCCGGAGAGACCGCCGGAGCATCGTCATTCACCAAGGCCGGCTGGATCGCAGGCGCCCTTGAGGTCGGCAAGCTCCTCTATCCGATTCTCCGACCCGTGGCCGTGGAGTTCCTGACCAATGCGGCGCGCTCCGGCCTTGCCAAGCACGGCCGCCTTCAGTAAGGGACTCCTCCTTGATTTCCATGAGCGAGAGCGTTCTGCCCCAACACGTCGATGACTACCTGAATCTCGGAAAGCAGGCCGAAGCCTCCGACATCCATCTCAGCGTCTCGAGCCCGCCGACCTGCCGCCGCTACGGCACCCTGCTCCCCATGTGGGAGAACGCACCGCTCCTGTCGGCCGAGGATACCGAGAACCTCGTGAAGGGATTCCTCGACGAGCAGCAACTCGCCCGCCTG
>JBEAOJ010000186.1:0-2515 GCA_041164985.1 Verrucomicrobiota bacterium
GTGTCGGGTCGGGTGGTGAAGACCGTGACGGTCTCCTCGAATCCTTCGAGGCCGAAGCGCACCTCGGCACCCTCGCTGCGGCCGATCCAGTTGCGCTGGAGCAGTTTGATCGAGTCGGGCCAGTCCAGGCCGTCGAGATCGGCAAGCAGTCGCTCCGTGTAGGCGGTGATGCGAAGGATCCATTGGCGCATCGGCCGGCGCTCCACGGGGAAGCCTCCCACCTCGCTCTTGCCGTCAACGACCTCCTCGTTGGCCAGCACGGTTCCCAGTCCGGGGCACCAGTTCACCGGCACCTCCGAGACAAAGGCGAGCCTCACGCTGTCGGGGTCGTTCCCCTTGTAGGTGGCGATCGGTTCCGCCTTGTTGGTCGCCGGATTCACCCAGGCGCCGTAGAGCTGGAGGAAGATCCACTGCGTCCAGCGGAAGTAGTCGGGATCGGTCGTGCTGATCTCGCGTGACCAGTCGTAGCTGAATCCGATCGACTGGAGCTGGGCGCGGAAGTTGTCGATGTTCCGCTGGGTGGTGACGCGCGGATGCTGGCCGGTCTTGATCGCGTACTGCTCGGCCGGCAGGCCGAAGGCATCCCATCCCATCGGGTGGAGGACGTTATCCCCCTTGAGCCTGTGATATCGCGCCAGAATATCGGTGGCCGTGTATCCCTCCACATGGCCGACATGGAGTCCGTCGCCGCTCGGGTAGGGGAACATGTCGAGCACGTAGAACTTTTTCGCCTTGGGGTCGAACCCCGGGTCGCCGGGATTGGCGGCGCGGAAGGCATTCGTCTCGAGCCAATGCTTCTGCCAGCGGGGCTCGAATTCAGGAAAAGGATAGTGCTTGCGGGTAAGGGACATCTCGTTCGAACTGGTAAGTCATCCATGGAAACCGAAAACACCGCTTCCGCCAAGCTCACGAAGCTTCTTCTAGCCACCCGCAACAGGCACAAGACCCGCGAAATCCAGACCATGCTGGGGGAGGGGGTGCTTGTCACCGATGCCACCGAGGCCGGGAATCTGCCGGAGATCGAGGAGACGGGAACCACGTTCGAGGAGAATTCCAGGCTCAAGGCCGAGGGGATCTCCCTTCATGTGGAGGGGATTGTTCTGGCTGACGACTCCGGACTTGAAGTCGATGCATTGGGCAAGGAACCCGGCGTCTATTCCGCCCGATACGCGGCCCTCGGCAAGCCGCATGGCACTCTCTCCGGATCGATTGACGAGGCCAACACCGCCATGGTCCTTGAGAAAATGTGGGGAGTGCCCCATGAGCAGCGCACGGCACGCTTCCGTTGTGTCCTAGCTGTCGCCGAGAACGGTGTCACCCTGGCGGTCTTTGACGGAACCGTTGAAGGGATTCTGGCCACCGAGGTGAGGGGTGAGGGGGGCTTCGGCTACGACCCGATCTTCATGCCCTTGGGATACGCCGAGACATTCGGAGAGCTTTCCAGCGAGGTGAAACACACCATGAGCCACCGCAGTCGCGCCCTCGCGCAGTTCAAGGAGTGGTGGGCGGCGAGGAAATGCTGAGGGTATCGAGGTTTCAGTCTTTGGGCTGTTAGGGGGTTCTGGATAAGCCGCCTTTTGAGTCAATTGCTACCGCCAACTCATCCCTTTCGGAGGTTGTGGAGGGCCTTACTTGCACCACTTCGGCGCCAAGTTCCTTCATGACTTTGGCGAACTCTTCAGGGCTTGTGTATTCGCGGTATTCGACCATGTGGATGGGTTGTATTGAGCGGGTGCTGCAAAACGAATGATTCTGCAAAATCGGCAACGGCAGAACCCCTGCAGCAAGAGCTTCAACGCTCGCCTCCGGTACCAAATCCTTAACGTGGAGCTCTTTTCAAGTCTCCTGGAGGCAAAAGTCCTTGGCAGGCACCACGGTGAAAAATACAACCATATTAGACCGCATTCCTCACTGGAAATACTCAGTCTGGCGTAGTTCGGCGGACCTTGCCTTGCTATGCTTCGGCCTACGGCCCCAGCTCCGCAAGGCAGCGATAAAATCCAACAACACAAACAAGTCTCTCATAGCACCTGGTTCGAAAAACGGGGGCACTCCATAGGTATCCAAAAGACCTCAAGCCCAACTCCTCCAGCCTTCACTTTCACCCATGTCCCTTTTTCAATTTTTCAAGAAGCAGCGCCTCACGGCCCGCGGCATGAGTTGCGGCAAGACGCGCCGTGCGGCCGGTGAAAACACCCTGCTCGACGGGTTGGAGGAGAGCCCCTGGATCCGTGGACTGGTCGTTATTGCCGCCGCCGGCATCCTCACCTTTCTCTGCCTTGTGGTGTCGCCTGAAGAACCTTTCAAGAATCTCCTCTACGCCCTGCTCATCCTGGCGGTCGTGGTGATCCATCCGTTGATCGCCCGCGGAGGTTCCCTTCATGACAACTCCCGCCTCGCCCTCTTTCTCTTCCTCATCCTGCTGCAACTGGGAATCGGCGCCATCCTCCTGAGGCAGGCTGACGAGGGTTATCTCGGGGAGAGTTATCTGCCGCTGCTCGTCCCTTACGCGCTG
>JBEAOJ010000187.1:0-2666 GCA_041164985.1 Verrucomicrobiota bacterium
AGAGGGAGCCCACGGCCTCCAGGGTGGGGGAGACTGTTTCCGGGGTCACCTTCAGGCTGGTGACCGCATCGGGCGGCATCCTGAACGCCTTTCCCATGGCGATCGCCTGCGAGATCTGCCATGCCTTCCATGCCCCGATGGCGATGATGAAAAGGACCATTCCGACGATGGAGGCCGCAAGAACCAGTCGGGGGTGCTTCGGGGGAGTCGGATCTTCCTTCAGGGCAATGATCTCCGGAGCGGCCGGCGTGATTGCCTGTGGAGATGGGGAATGTGCGTCGTTCATGCGTCAGGTGCCGGGGAAGGGGGCGGGGTGATAATCACCAAATACTTAATGACATTAACAAAAACAGCATCCGTGATCGGGGTCAAGGGAAACGGGGTCGCCGGTTCCTGGCTGTTTTCAGTGGGTGAGGACGAGATACAGAAGACTAATCAGCCGTAACGGATGCGTAGCAACGGCCGGGCCAGCCAAATCAGCAAAAGAATCACCACGAAGAGCAGGAAGAGCAGGAAGAGGATGGGAAGTGAACACTGACCCCTTGTTTCTCAGTCTTGAGACTTTCAGGTTTCATCCATCCCATTGACTTCATCCCCTTTGCGATCGTTGCGGCCTTTGCGTGAAGTTCAACCTGTGCCTGTCTTATCCGGCACATTTTTCGGGCATCAAAAAAGCCCCGGCCGTTTCCGACCGGGGCTCTTGATGATTGTTGGTTTCTTTAAGGTTCCTCAACCTCCGGGCAGATCCGCGAATCAGATCAACTCGTTGACGATGTTCTCGATGAGTTCCTGACGGCCGCTGCCGTGCTGGACGGGGTCGGGGTGGCTGAGGGCGTATTTCTCGAGGCTCGCGAAGCTGGCTTTGCCGGCTTCGACCTCCGCGCCGATGCCGCTGTCCCAAGAGGAGTAGCGGTTCTTCACGATCTCGGCGATGCGGCCATCCTTGCGGATTGCGGCGGCGATCTTGAGTCCGCGGGCAAAGGCGTCCATGCCGCCGATGTGGGCGTAGAAGAGGTCGATCGGCTCGAAGCTCTCACGGCGCACCTTGGCGTCGAAGTTGAGTCCGCCCGTGGTGAATCCCCCCATCCTCATGATGCCGAGCATCACCTGGGTGGTGAGGTAGAGGTTGGTGGGGAACTGGTCGGTGTCCCAGCCGATGAGTTCGTTGCCGGTGTTGGCGTCGATGGAGCCGAGGGCATTGGCCCCGAGGCAGACCTCGATCTCGTGGGCCATGGTGTGGCCTGCGAGGGTGGCGTGGTTGGTCTCGAGGTTCATCTTGAAATGATCCTGGAGGCCGTATTCGCGCAGGAAGTTGAGGCAGGCGGCCGTGTCGCTGTCGTACTGGTGGGTGGTCGGCTCCTTGGGCTTGGGCTCGATGTAGAACTGGCCCTTGAACCCGATCTCCTTCTTGTAGTCGACGGCCATCTGGAGAAAGCGTGCGAGGTGATCGAGTTCGCGCTTCATGTCGGTGTTCCAGAGGGTGGAGTAGCCTTCGCGGCCACCCCAGAAGGTGTATCCCTCGCCACCGAGTTCGTGGGTGACTTCCATCGCCTTCTTCACCTGGGCCGCGGCGTGGGCGTAGACATCGGCGTTGGGGCTGGTGGCCGCGCCATGGAGGAAGCGCGGATTGGTGAAGAGGCAGGCGGTGCCCCAGAGGAGCTTGATGCCGGTGCGCTGCTGCTCCTCCTTGAGGACGGCTACGACGGCGTCGAGGTTCTTGTTGCTCTCGGCAAGGGTCTTCCCCTCGGGGGCGACATCGCGGTCGTGGAAGGCGTAGTAGGGGGCGCCCAGCTTCCGGATGAACTCGAAGGCGTAACGGACGCGGTTCTTGGCATTCTCGACGGAGTCGGTGCCGTCATCCCAGGGGCGGATGGCCGTGCCGGCGCCGAAGGGGTCGGAGAGGGAGTTGCGGAAGGTGTGCCAGTAGACGACCGAGAAGCGCATCCAATCCTTCATCGTCTTCCCCTCGATCACCTCGGAGGGGTTGTAGTGCTTGAAGGCGAGGGGATTCCTGGAAGAGGGGCCCTCGAAGGGGATCGAGGTGATATCGGGGAAGGCTGAAGTGCTCATGGAAACGTAAAGTTAAAGGGAAAGCCTCCGGTCAAGTGAAGGGGAAAAACCCGTCGAACGGTCTTTTTTCTCGTTCCGTTGCCGCGATGCGGGCATTGTTCACCACTTATGGCAATCCGCGCTCTACTCTTTGACCTTGATGACACCCTGGCCGTTGACGAGGCGGTCTCCCACGAAACCTTCGCGCATGTCGCCGCGATGGCCGCCGCCCGTTTCGGTGCGGAACCGGCCCGGTTCGCGACCGATGCCATGGCGATCGCCCGCGAGCTTTGGGGGGAGGGTGAGTGCCGTCCCTTCTGTCGCTCGATCGGCATCAGTGCCTTCGAGTGCCTCTGGGGTGGCTTCACCGGGGAGACGCCCGAACTCACCGCTCTCCGCAACTGGGCCCAAGCCTACCGGGTGGAGGTCTTTGCCAAGGCGCTGACCCTGCAGAAAAGTGATTTCCCGGCCGAGGCCCCCGGGATCCTTGCCGCGGAATTCTCAGCGACCCGCCGCGGCCGCCAGAGACTGCTTCAGGGTGCGAGGGAACTGATGACGGAACTCTCGGCCACCCACAGCCTCGCCCTTCTCACCAACGGAGCACCCGACCTCCAGCG
>JBEAOJ010000188.1:0-4978 GCA_041164985.1 Verrucomicrobiota bacterium
CCCCTTCATCCATGCCCCCTGACCTCCGCCCCTCCCCTTCATCCCAACCACCTCTTTCCCTTGATAGGAAAGGACCCAGAGGCTAGTTTTAGCCCCCTTTTATGAGCAACAGCATCCTTGATCCGGCCCGTTCCGCCGCCGTCGAACTGAGCAACGACGAGATCGCGCGCTACTCGCGCCATCTCATCATGCCCGAAGTCACCCTCGAGGGGCAGAAACGGCTCAAGGCCTCCAGCATTCTTTGCATCGGCACCGGAGGACTCGGCTCCCCGATCGCCCTCTACCTCGCGGCCGCCGGCATCGGCAGGATCGGCCTCGTCGATTTCGACACCGTTGATTTCTCCAACCTCCAGCGCCAGATCCTCCACGGCACGCGCGACGTCGGCCGCAAGAAGATCAACAGCGCCCGGGACACCATCAAGGAGATCAACCCCAACGTGCAGGTTGACCTCCACGACTGCCTCTTCACCTCGGAGAACGCCGAGGAGCTTGTCACCCCCTACGACATCGTCATCGACGGCACGGACAATTTCCCGACCCGCTACCTCTCCAACGATATCTGCGTCTTCCAGAAGAAGCCCAATATCTACGGCTCCATCTTTCGCTTCGACGGACAGTGCACCGTCTTCGCGCCGCACCTCGGCGGGCCTTGCTACCGCTGCCTCTATCCCGAGCCGCCGCCACCGGGGATGGTCCCGAGCTGCGCCGAGGGAGGCGTTCTGGGAGTGCTCCCGGGCATCATCGGCGTCATGCAGGCGATTGAGGCGATCAAGCTGATCGTCGGCATCGGCGAGCCTCTGATCGGCCGCCTGATGCACTTCGACGCGCTGAAGATGAAGTTCCGCGAGTTCAAGATCCGCAAGGATCCCAAGTGCCCGGTCTGCGGCGAGAACCCGACCGTCACCGAACTCATCGACTACGACATCTTCTGCGGGATTCCTCAGGCGGCCGCGGCGGAGGAGGCGGAGGCCCCCGTGCCCGAGATCACCGTCGAGGAACTGCAGGCCAAGCTCCGGAGCGGCGAGAAAGTCACCCTGATCGACGTGCGCGAGCAATTCGAGTGGGACATCGCCCGGATTCCCGGCGCCAAGCTGATCCCCCTCGGCGATCTCCACAGCCGGATGAGCGAACTCGACAGCGCCGAGACGATCTATCTGCAGTGCAAGTCGGGCGTCCGCTCCGCCAACGCCCTCCGGGAACTGCAGGGGGCCGGATTCACGAAGCTCTTCAACGTGCAGGGAGGCATCCTCGCATGGGCCGACCGGATCGACAAATCCGTCGCCAAGTATTGATCCATGACGGATTTTCTTTCGGAACTCTCGGCATTGCTACGGTGCCCCGTCACGGGGCAGCAGCTCCATATCGCCACACCGGAAGAACTCCGCGCCATCTCCCCCGACGACGGAAAGGATGCCGACGGGTTCCTCGTCCGTGAGGATGGCACCGCCGCCTACCCGGTGAAGAACGGCATCCCCTCACTCCTTGCGGAGTCGGCCATCGGGCTCGCGCCCGCTGACCGGAAAGCTGAAACTTGAAACCTGAAGATTTTGGATTTTCCCTCTCCCCCAGACCCTAGCTCCTAGCTCCTAGCTCCCATTTTCTCATCCTCTGACCTAACAGCCTTCAGTCTTCAGCCTCCCCCCCCCAGACCCTATCTCCTAGTTCCTAGCTCCCATTTCCATGACCGAACTCGAAACCATCCGGCACTCCTGCGCCCACGTGCTGGCCAATGCCATCCTCCGCATCTGGCCCGAGGCACAGTTTGCCGCGGGCCCCCCGGTCGATAACGGCTTCTACTACGACGTCGATCTGGGACACCGGATCAGCCCCGAGGACTTTGAGAAGATCGAGAAGGAGATGGCCGCGATCATCGCCGAAGCCCAGCCCTTCCAGCGGGAGGTCATCACCCGTGACGAGGCCCTCGCCATGGGGGAAAGGGGAGAGCTCGCGGGACTCTCACCCCGCCCCCAACCCAGCAAGTTCAAGCTCGACATCATCACCCGCATCCCCGCCGGCGAGGAGATCACCCTCTACCGCAACGGTGCCTTCACCGACCTCTGCGCCGGTCCCCACGTTGCCGACACCTCGGGAATCGGAGCCTTCAAGCTGACCCATGTGGCGAGCGCCTTCTACCAGGGCGACGAGAAGAATCCCCAACTCCAGCGCATCTACGGCACAGCCTTCGCTTCCGCCGAGGAACTCGAGAAGCACTTCGCCCTGCTCGAGGAGGCGAAAAAGCGCGATCACCGCAAGGTCGGGAAGGAACTCGGCCTCTTCCACATCGACGATTCCGTCGGACAGGGCCTGATTCTCTGGACCCCGAAGGGGGCGATCATGCGCCAGGAGATGCAGAACTTCATCAGCGGGGAACTGGCCAAGCAGGGCTACTCGCAGGTCTTCACCCCGCATATCGGGCGCCTCGACCTCTTCCGCACCTCCGGCCACTTCCCCTACTACGCAGAGTCCCAGTTCCCCCCGCTCATTGAGCGCGACACGATGGAGAAACTGGCCGACGAGGGATGCTCCTGCGCCGACCTCGGCAACCGCGTCTCCGCCGGAGAGATCGACGGCTACCTTCTCAAGCCGATGAACTGCCCCATGCACGTGAAGATCTTCGCGTCGCAGCCGCGCAGCTACCGCGACCTGCCCGTGCGCCTTGCCGAGTTCGGCACCGTCTACCGCTGGGAGCAGTCGGGCGAACTCAACGGCATGACCCGCGTCCGCGGCTTCACCCAGGACGACGCCCACCTCTTCGTCACCGAGGAGCAGATGGCCGGCGAACTCAAGGGCTGCCTGGATCTGGTGAAGACCGTGCTCGGCACTTTCCGGATGACCGACTACCGCGTCCGCATCAGCCTGCGCGATCCCTCCTCAGACAAGTATGTGGGTGATCCGGCCAACTGGGACCGTGCCGAGCAGGCCTGCCGTGATGCCGCAGCGACACTCGGTGTTCCCTTCACCGAGGAGGAAGGGGAGGCCGCCTTCTACGGCCCCAAGATCGATTTCGTCGTCAAGGATGTGCTCGGCCGCGAATGGCAACTCGGAACCGTCCAGGTCGACTTCAACCTCCCCGTCCGCTTCGGCCTCTCCTACACGGGGGCGGACGGCAAGGCCCATGTCCCGGTGATGATCCATCGGGCCCCTTTCGGATCGCTTGAGCGCTTCACCGGAGTCCTGATCGAGCACTTTGCGGGCGACTTTCCCGTATGGCTTGCACCGGAGCAGGCGCGCATCCTTCCGGTCTCCGAGAAGGTGGCCGACTACGCCCGTTCCGTGGTGGCCGGGATGACCGCGCGGGGCATCCGCGCCACCGCCGACCTCTCCTCCGAGAAGCTCGGGGCCAAGATTCGCCTTGCCCAGGTCGAGAAGGTGCCCTACATGATCGTCATCGGACCCAAGGAGGAGGCCGCAGGCCAACTCTCCATCCGTAGCCGCCAACGCGGCGACGAAGGGGCCGTCGCGAAAGATGAATTCATCCAACGAATCGAATCCGAAATCCGTGACCGCACGCTCACAGTCTGAGCGCGCATGACACCACGTTGCCTGAATCCCTTGGTTTTCCCTCTTTTGCAGTCCCTAACCCGCCGGTGCCATCGTGCCGGCACAACCCCGCACCGTCAGGTGCATTGAAGTCCCATTAATCCTGCATTCATCCGCGTCAACGACCGCATCCGCGCCCGCGAGGTCCGCGTCATCATCGGCTCCACCGGCCAGCAACTCGGCATCCTCAAGACCGACGAGGCCGTCCGCCGGGCCAAATCGTACGGCCTCGACCTGATCGAGGTGGCCCCGACGGCCAATCCCCCCGTCTGCCGCATCGCCGACTTCGGCAAGTTCAAGTACGAGCTGACCAAGAAGGAGAAAGAAAACAGGCACAGCGCGAGCAAGGTCAAGGAGATCAAGTTCCGCGTTAAGATCGGCGCGCACGACTACGAGACAAAGCTGCGTCACGCCGAGGAATTCATCGAGAAGGGCAACAAGCTCAAGATCGTCCTCCAGTTCCGTGGCCGCGAGAACGCCCACAAGGATCTCGGCATGGCGATGATGGAGAAGATCAAGAAGGATCTCGAAACCATGGCCTTGGTCGACATGCCGCCAAAACTCGTCGGACGAGCTGTCGGCATGACCATGAGTCCCCTCCCCGCCGCCAAGCGGAAGCGCAAATTCGCGAAGATCGAGGATGAATACGTCGAGGATGAGGATGATCACGACGAGGAGGATGGTGACCAGGGTGAAGAACCCGTGAATGCCCAGGAGACCGGCCATGCCGGTTGATCCCGAAGCCACGAAGCGCCTCTACCTCTTCGATATCGACGGCACCCTGATCACCTCGGGGGGAGCCGGGGAGAGTGCTTTCCACGAGGCCGTTGAGGAACTCTGCGGGGGACTCTCACCCCTGCAAGGTGTCAATTTCGCGGGCAACACCGACACGGGAATCGCCCGTGAAGTCCTCATGGCGGCCGGCATGGAGCCGACCCATGAGAAGATCATGGCCCTGCTCGACGCCTACCTCTCGAGGCTTGCCGACCGGATGCATCGCCATCAGGGACGCCTCCTGCCGGGAATCATTCCCCTGCTTGACCGGATGAGGGAACGCCCCGACTGCCTCCTGGCACTCCTCACCGGGAATCTCGCCGCAGGGGCCGAAGTGAAGCTCTCCCACTACGGCGTCTGGCACTACTTCGGCTTCGGCGCCTATGCCGACGACCACCATGTCCGGAACGAACTGGGACCCGTCGCGCAGGCGCGCGCGCTGGAGCGTCACGGCGAGGAGTTTCCTCCCGAACGGATCTATGTGATCGGCGACACACCCCGCGACATCGAGTGCGGGAAGGCATTCGGCGCCGTCACCGTGGCCGTGGCCACGGGCAAATATGCACGGGAGGAACTCGCCTCCCACGGACCCGATTTCCTCTTCGACGACTTCTCCGATCCCGACGCCGTTCTGGCCGCTATTGCCCCTCCGGGGCAATAAGGG
>JBEAOJ010000189.1:0-4462 GCA_041164985.1 Verrucomicrobiota bacterium
TCCTCACCGCGATCCTGCCCGAGCTGGAGGAGCACTGCCGCCGGGGGCTGGAGGAGGGTTCCTGGAGGCTGGGGCCCGATGAGGACGATCCCGAGGGGCAGTCGCTTTCCTTCGCCTATCCCGCCACGGGCCTCACGCCCACGCCCTCCTCCTACCTGCGCCCTGCGGTGAAGATCGAGTTCGGCGCCCGTGCCGACCATGAACCGTGCGAGCGGAGAGCGGTTCGCCCCTATCTGGAGGAGGCCCTCCCGCACTCTCTCGAGGCCCCGGAGACCGAGGTGAAGGTGATCTGCGCCGTGCGGACATTCTGGGAGAAGGCGACGATCCTGCACCAGACGGCCCATCTTCCGGCGGAGAGAGCGATCCCGCCCCGCTACTCCAGGCACTACTACGACCTCGCCGCGATGATCGGGGCAGGGATCGGCGAGAGAGCCATGGAACAGGAGGCGCTTCTGGCCGCCGTCGTGGCGCACAAGAGGGCGTTCTACCGTGCGACGTGGGCCTGCTACGAAACGGCCGTGCGCGGATCGCTCAGGCTGGTGCCTCCTCCGGAGCGCCGCGCCGAGTTCGAGAGGGATCTCGGGGCGATGAGTGAGATGTTCTTCGACAATCCGCCCGATGCAGGTCATATCCTCGGCGTGCTGGCCGCATGGCAGGAGGACTTCAACCACCGCTCACCGATCATCCCATGAACCTCCACCGTGAAATCCACTTCGAGACGGAGATCTGCGACTATCTCCGCAGCCACGGCTGGCTTCACGACGAGGGAGATACGGCGGGCTATGACCGTGCCCGTGCGCTCTACCCCTCGGATCTGGTCGTCTGGGTCCAGCAGGCCCAGCCTGAAGCGTGGGAGACGCTGAACAAGAACCACGGCGGCAAGGCCGAGGAAACCCTCCTCTCCCGCGTCCGGGAGCAGATCGATCAACGCGGCACCCTCGATGTTCTGCGCCATGGGGTGGAGCTGATCGGGCTGCGAAAGCCGCTGATCGTGGCGCAGTTCAAGCCGGCCCTCGGTCTCAATCCCGAGATCCTCGCCCGCTATCAGGGCAATCGCCTGCGGGTGATGCGGCAGGTCCACTACTCGCTCCACAATGAGAACAGCATCGATCTGGTGCTTTTCCTGAACGGCATTCCGGTCGCCACCACGGAGCTGAAGTCGGACTTCACCCAGAGCATCGGGGATGCGGTGGATCAATACCGTTTCGACCGTCTGCCCGTGCCGAAGGGGCTACCGCCGGAACCGCTACTCTCTTTCCCCAATGGGGCGCTCGTTCATTTCGCCGTCAGCAATGACGAGGTGCAGATGACGACCAAGCTTGCGGGGCCTGCCTCGCGATTCCTGCCCTTCAACCAGGGTGACAACGGCGCTGCCGGGAATCCCGTGAACCCCAAGGGTGGTCATCGGACGGCCTATCTCTGGGAGGGGATCTGGGAGCGTGAGAGTTGGCTCGAAATCCTTGGGCGCTACCTGATCGCCCGCCGGGACAAGAAGAAGCAGATCCGCGACCTGATCTTCCCCCGTTATCACCAGCTCGATGCCACCCGCCTGATCCAGCGTGCCGTGCTGGCCGATGGTCCCGGGAGCAAGTATCTGATCCAGCACTCGGCGGGATCGGGAAAGACCAACTCGATCTCCTGGACGGCCCATTTCCTTGCTGACCTGCATGATGCCTCCAATACGAAGCTCTTTGACACGGTGCTGGTGGTATCGGACCGGACGGTGATCGATACCCAGCTCCAGGAGGCCCTGTTCGACTTCGAGCGGCAGAGCGGCGTGGTCGCCACGATCAAGGGATCGGAGGGGAGCAAGAGCGCCGAACTGGCGGAGGCTCTCTCGGGTTCCAAGAAGATCGTCGTCTGCACGATCCAGACATTCCCCTTCGCCCTGGAGGCGGTCAGGAAGCTCGCCGCGACCAAGGGGAAGCGGTTCGCCGTGATCGCCGATGAGGCCCACAGCTCCCAGACAGGAGAGGCTGCCTCGAACCTGAAGGCGGTTCTTTCTCCCGAGGAGATCGAGGAGATGAAGGACGGCGGAGAGGTCAGCACCGAGGACATCCTCGCTGCCCAGATGGCCGGTCGGGCCGATGACAAGGGGATCACCTTTGTGGCCTTCACCGCCACGCCGAAGAGCAAGACGCTGGAGATCTTCGGCACCCGTCCCGATCCCTCTCGCAAGCCTGCCAAGGACAACGTCCCCCACGCCTTCCATGTTTACTCGATGCGTCAGGCGATCGAAGAGGGCTTCATCCTCGACGTGCTCCGCAATTACACCCCCTACAAGCTGGCCTTCAAGCTGGCCCAGGAAGGGAAAGTGATCGACGAGAAGCAGGTCGAGCGCAGTGCGGCCATGAAGCGGCTGATGGGCTGGGTAAAGCTTCACCCCTACAACATCGCCCAGAAGGTGCAGATCGTGGTGGAGCACTTCCGCGAATTCGTTGAGCCGCTGCTGGAAGGAAGGGCCAAGGCAATGGTGGTGGTCGGTAGCCGTGTGGAGGCCGTCCGCTGGCAACTCGCCATCGACAAATACATCCGCGATCAGGGTTATGCCCTTCGCAGTCTCGTGGCCTTCTCCGGGAGCGTGAATGATCCGGAGTCGGGTCCCGAGGCCTTTACCGAGAACAGCACGACTCTCAATCCCAACCTCAAGGGCAGGGACATCCGTGAGGCCTTCAACGGCGATGAGTATCAGATCCTGCTCGTGGCGAATAAGTTCCAGACCGGCTTTGACCAGCCGCTGCTCTGCGGAATGTATGTCGATAAGCGCCTCTCCGGGATCCAGGCAGTGCAGACCCTCTCCCGTCTGAACCGTTCCCATCCCGGCAAGGACACGACCTATGTGGTCGATTTCGTCAACGACACGAAGGAGATCTACGATTCCTTCAAGCCCTACTACACGGCGACGGAGCTGGCCGAGACAACGGATCCCAATCTGGTCTTTGACCTGCGCTCCAAGCTCGATGCCTCCGGTCACTACGACGACTACGAGGTGGAGAGGGTGGTGACTGCCGAACTCGATCCCCGTGCCAAGCAGAGCGATCTGGTGGCGGCCATTGAGCCGGTGAAAGATCGCCTGATAAGGCAATACAAGGCAGCCCAAGAGGCGCTCCGGATTGCCCAGGAGAAAGAGGATGACGAGGCCGCCAAGGAGGCCAAAGAGGTAAGGGAGGAGATCGACGCCCTGGTGCTGTTCAAGTCGGACATGGGGGCCTTTGTGCGCCTCTACATTTTCCTTTCCCAGATTTTCGACTACGGAAACACCGCCATCGAGAAGCGCTACCTGTTCTTCCGGAGGCTGATTCCGCTACTGGAGTTCAACCGCGAACGGGAGGATGTCGATCTCTCCAAGGTCTTCCTGACCCATCACAAGCTGAAGTCCCTCGGTGCCCGCAGGATCAATGTGGGTGAGGGTGAGGAGCAGAAGCTCTACCCGATCGAACAGGCTGGCAGTGGCTCGGTGCAGGAGAAGACCAAGGCCCAACTCCGGGAAATCATTGGCAAAGTGAACGAGCTCTTCCAAGGCGAGCTGACCGACCACGACAAGCTGGTCTACGTCAACAATGTCCTGAAGGGGAAACTCCTGGAGTCCGATGTGCTCGTCCAACAGGCGGGGAGCAATACCAAGGAACAGTTCGCCAATTCACCCGACCTCAACAACGAGCTCCTCAATGCCATCATGGTTGCCCTCGACGCCCACAACCTGATGAGTACCCAGGCCCTCAACTCCGAGAAGGTAAGGAAGGGTCTGAAAGACATCCTCCTCAACAACGCCGGCCTCTACGAAGCCCTGCGGGAGAAGGCCGTGGCATAATCATGACCCTCTCCGCCCCAATCCCCCTCGATAAGTGATCAAGTCTTCGGTTGCCCCTTTTTTTAACTATTGGCGGGTCTGCCGAGGTGGTCAAAGAGGCCCACAACAGAGAAGGGACTGAAAATTTCGCGGCACTTATTTGGCACAACCCCCTGCTCCCAAAACACCCCATCACCCGCTAACCCTGATAAAATATGGAGCCGGCAGTCGGATTCGAACCGACGACCGCCTGATTACAAATCAGGTGCTCTACCAGCTGAGCTATACCGGCGACTCTTGGGAGAGAGTGCCATGCCGGGGCGCGTTCGGCAAGCAGGACGGAGTTACTTGGCAGAAACGGCGCGGCGGGCCTCGTTGAGCAGCATGCGGTCGGTGGCATCCCTGGGCTTGAGCGACTCGGCCTTGGCCAGTGCCTGCCTTGCTTTATCCTGCTGGTTCATGGCCGCATAAGTCATGGCGAGCGCCGCCTGATGCATGAGGCGGTCGGGCTTGGAGGTCACGGCACGCTGAAAGTAACCTGCCGAGGATTCCAAGGAGGCTTTCGGAATGCTGCCGTAGAGAACCTGGGCGACCTCCTTGAGCAGGGGGTTGATCCGGGAGACGGTGTAATGCCAGGTGCCGAGCACATGCAGGGCTATGTCCTGTCGGGGA
>JBEAOJ010000190.1:0-4606 GCA_041164985.1 Verrucomicrobiota bacterium
CAGGAGGTGGAGGGCGATGAGGCGTTCTCCCGACTCCTCCAGACTCGCCAGTGCCGCGGCGTTTCGCTCCTTCAGGAACTTCCTCAGCGCCGCGAGTGCCTCACGCCCCGCTTGGGCTCCCTCGGCCAGTCGTAGGCGCTTTACTCTCCCTTTTGCTTTTTTGTTGGTCTTCATGGTGAATGGTTGGTTGTTGCCGTCTTCCGGCCCCGGCTTGTGGCAGTTCAGCCGACCATCCGCCATCAACTTTTAACGCTCAAAAAATGCGGTGAAGTTTCCTGAAATGACGTGGTTTCCAAGTTTAATGAAGTCGCAGCGATCCCGGTCATCCATCAATCGGTCGTGCCCGTCGGCGCAAGGACTCATCGGTCAGTCCTGCGCTTCGCCCCTGCCTCTTCCGTCGCCCCCTGTTCCGTCGCCCCCTGTTCCATGGTCAACGTGCCGAATTCCCGGGTGGAGAAGGAACTGAAAGGGGAGCCCGACCAGCGGAATTCCACCGCGGTGAGGTAATTGTCGTGGCGATCGACATTCACGGTGGCGAAGTCGAATCCCACGCACTGTCCCGGCTTGATAACTCCGTCGGGGAAGTGAGCGGCCGGGACCCTCACTTCTATGATGTAGCCGACCTTGGTGGGCGCGGAGGCGACGGTCACCCCCTCAAGCATCTTCCGATCCCCGTTGCCCATGAGTGCCAGCGCAGCCGGCACCTCTTTCGTGGTCGGGGTCAGCACATACTGGCACACCTGCGGCGTGGTCTGAGAATAGTCGATCCACGGCTTGACCTTCTTCGCCTCAGCCGGGCGCAGATCGAGACAGAGCTCGACACAGTCCCGCGAGACAATATTTCGCGGCTCGGGCATACCGCGCACATAGGCGTCGTCCACGGCAATGGCAAAATACCAGGCATCGGCATCGTAGCAGCTGTAGGCCGCCGCATAATGGTGATCGCGCCCCCAGCTGACCACGCCCCAAATGCGTTGCTCGGGTTCCTGCAGCTTCAATGGCGAGCTCACATCCCAATCATCGAGCCTGCCGTCGATCTTGATCGGCTTTCCCGCGCGCCGGCAACTCGCGGCTTTCGGCGGCGGATTCGTAATCGTCACGTTGAGCGGCATCGGCAATGGAACCGTGAACGTTTCGCCCGCACGAGCATCCGATTGATCGCGTAGCAGATGGCGCGCTGGAATCGTGACGTCCCGCGGTTTGGTTGGGAGCGGGAAGTCGAGAGCCTGAAGCAGTGTCTGCGCGATCATCCAGCATCCGAGCGTATTGGGATGCACTCCATCCGGGGCATAACGCACGCCGGCCGGCAACGCCTGACGCAATGCCTGTTCCGTCTCGTAGAGCGGCACGTAGGTGGCACCGAAGCGTTGGGCCAACTCGCGCAAGCCGGTCACATATTCCGTGAGCCGAGGATTGGGTGTATCCGTATCCGGATAGACTGGTGAAACGACAGCCACCCGGGCCTGCGAATCGCGCAGTACACGGTTCAGGAGCGCCTGGTAGTTCATGAGGAAATCGGTTGTTGTCTGGCCACCTACGTCATTGATGCCGAAGTTGAGGAACACCCACTGCGGCTGCCAGACGACGATTTCCTCCTCGACACGGCGCATCGCTCCGCGCGCCGTGTCACCATGTGAGCCGTGGGAGAGCACGCGGATCCGCCGCTCGGGATACTGCGCATCGATAAGCTCCTGCATGAGTTGCCCATATTCTCCGTTGGCGGTAATGCTATCGCCGAAGAGGACGATATTCGCCCGCGGACCCACGGCGAATTCAGCGGCGGCGGGCCGCGTGAAGGCCAGCAACAGTCCAAGCGGCAGCGTAAACAACGGGCATATCCAGCGCCGTGTTGATCTTGTCATGATCCTATCAAACGTATCAGACCACTCGGTCCAGCGCAATCAGGGCGTGCCTGGGTACGCTCATCCCGGGCCGGGTCACTGGGCACTACGATGCAGATGCCAAGCGGCCCGACGGTGATCAGGTTGGAGAGGACTTGGTTCGTTAACGGGATATCGACGGCAGCGTCAGCGCAAGAAAAATGAGCCAGTCACGGAATATCACCAAAAGCCCCCGGCGGAAGCCGGTGGGATCACCGGCAGTCGCAGGTGTTTTCACTCGAATCGAAACTCTTTCATATTCACCCAATAGGCTCCACCCGGCCTTGGAGGAACCAGGATCAGGTAGAGGTCGTGAACGCCGGTGGGCGGGTTGGTGACAGACATCACGACATTCGTGGGGCCATCGGCAGGCGGGCTATGAAACGCGCCCAACAACGGACCATCCGGCGCATCGATCCTGACTTCGACCTTGTGATCGGCAGCGACGCCTTTGACCCACGAATGGCAATTCGCCACGAACCGCGTGACGCCCGTGCCGAAGTCGATGCTCTGATAGCCCGCCAGAATCGGTCCCTTGGGAACGCCCTCTCTGATTTCGAGGTGTAACGGGCCTCCGACAGATGCTCCATTAGTGACGAAAAACGAGGCCGGATCGATCGCCTCCGTGGCAGCCTGCGGCTGCGGCACCTGCACCGTGCCGCCGTCGCCGACGGGGTAGAGGTACCGGGCCGGAATCCGCTGGCGATCCACCGAGAACGATTCCCAGTTGAGGCTGCATTCCGGCTGCGGCGCGCCGGTGCTGAAGTCCAACCGGATGGCATAGCGCTTGCCGGCCTGAAGTTTGAGCGGCTTGGATATCCTCAAGCCCAAAGCATCATTCCAGCCGTGGATGATCTGGCGTCCGTCCACCCACAACCGGCTCCGCCCTTTCCCCGTGACGCTGAAAGTGAACTCCTCGGTCAGCGGCGCTTCGACCTCGCCCACCCAGCTCACGGAAAAGTCGGTCTTGCGGCCCAGTCCCTTTGGCCCATCGGTCCACACCTCGGTCTGTGTGCCATACCAATCTTTGCCCCAAAACCAAACCCGCGCGTCAGTGCGTTCAAGGGCAGGCGCCCCGGAGAGATCACGGTTGGCAAAATAGCGGCCGCGCAAGCCCGTGCCCTCGCCCACGGCGGAGGCCGGCTTCTCAGCGATGCGCACCGGGATCTCCTGCCGCTGCCAGCCATCCCAGCCGGTCACGCGATAGACAGGAAGGCACTGCCAGCCGTTGGCGATCCAATAGACCGTGCCGTCGTACTCAAACACCGTCCCGGACGTTTCCTGGTCCCAGTTAAGAATCGCGTCTTTGCCGTTTGGCGTGGCCGCCCAGTAGTAGAGCGAATCAGGCAACCCGTCCTGCTCGCGGTGATCGAGGAACGAGCCGGCATAGAGGCCGTCCTCCGTCCAAGCCATGCCAGGGCGAACCGAGCGGTCGCAGGCGACCACCACGCCGCGCAAGGCCCCCAAGAAGCCGGTCGGCTCGTGGAATTCGCCCGGATGCCCCGGCAGGGAGGATGCATGGCGACCGACGCTCCAACCGGGCTGGCCGGGCCGGTCGAACTTGAAGACCCGCACCCTGCCGTTTCGATCCGTGGGCCAGCCGACGCCTTGCTGATCACGACTGGAAGCGAGCAGCGCATAACAGTCGTTTCCGCGTTCGAACACGCCGTACGAATCGTAGCCGGTTCCTATGGGGAAGGTCGCGCTCGCGGCTTCCTCCCACGTGGTGGGATAGTTCGGAACGCCGTTCGACCACCCGCGCGGTGCCAGCCGCAGCAGGCGGAGCGTATCGCCCTCGGGAGTGCCGACTGAGGCGGCATTCAGGAGAGTGAATTCGGGGCCCACCGTGGCCTGCTGCTTCGGCGCCCGCGGCATCGCCTTATCGAAGAACTGGATTTCATCCGCCTGCGGGGTGGCATCGCGGTTGCGATCGGTCCAGAGATAGCCGGCCGCATTCGGAGGAGCCGTGCCAGCAAGCGCCGCCGCGCGGGCCACCGCCGCTGCTCCCTGGTCGCCGGCAACCATCGGCAGAAGTTTGCCATTTTCGTGGAGAGCGATGTTGGGCGGCGACGTGCCAAACACCAGATAGCGCCGCCCCTCGTGATACCGCACTCCCAGCCCCTGGGTGTAGCTTCCGAGCCCGGGCGGAAAGAGTCCTTGGGCCATTCCGGCAACGTGATAGGTTTCGGTCACGGCCCAGGTGCCGGCCGCGTAGTCGATCGTCGCGAGCACGAGAGCGCCGGTCTCGGGTGCATACCAGACCTTCCGCGGGTCTTGCGGATCCACGGCCGGCCGGGTGAAGAAACCGCAGGGGCCATACCATTCGTGCGCCACTCGGCCCTCGGCGTCGAAGTGCGCCACGCGCCGCGGCGCACCGGAATTCTCACACACATAAAAGCCGCCCCGGCCATCGGCCACGATCGAACTCACGCCCCGAAAATCGGTCGGCACATACGGCCCGTCCTGCCGCCCGCCGAGCCGGCCGTAGGTAGCCCGTAGCCGGCCGTCGAGCGAGAACCGTTTCACCTGGTGCGACGGCGCGGCCTCCACGACAAGCAGTTCATTCCGCTTCCCGTCGAAACAGATCCGCAGTGGCGCGGTCAACCCCTTCACGACGGTCCGCTTCACGCCGTCCTTGGCCACTTCGAGCACCTTGCCCTCCGAGATCACCCAGATGCGGCCGTCGGCAGCGATCGTCACGCCGCCGGGCGCGGGCACCGCCAGTT
>JBEAOJ010000191.1:0-3845 GCA_041164985.1 Verrucomicrobiota bacterium
GTCTTCTCCGCTATCAAAAGAAAGGCCAGGGGCTTCCGCTCAACCGACAACCTCATCTCCATGCTTTACTTCACTGCTGCCAAACTCCGTATCCCTGCCCACTGAAAACAGCGAGGAACCATAACAGGCCGGGGGCTGCGTTGGCTTCGCGGTTACAGCCCGCTGCGGGGATGCTCCCGCGAAGCCGCCTTGCCCGCGGCCCATGGCTTGCCCGGTCGTTGCTTCGCATCCGCTACGGCTTTCCGCAACGGCCACTGTGCGATTTAATAAGCGGTTCCCTAGCAGTGCCATCGGGCGATCAACGCGCCTTGATCACCCACGTTCGATCACAAACCTCCGTGGGTCATGGCGTAGATGATGACGTTGGCAGCCATCTTGAACGGTTGGTCACCGCATAGCGAGCGACCGGACCACCCGCAGCAGGTGTCGGCATCACCAAGAAAAGCCACCATGACATTGCCGACATAGAATCCCTCGCCCCCTTTGTGTTTGCGGATCTTGCCGGGAGTATCGGGCGGGCTGCCGTCATTGTCCTTTCCGAAGAAATTGGGAAGTCCCTTTGGGAATAAATAGGGGTATTTGTAAATGTCGTGATCCTTGGGAAGGACAACGAACCGCCCTTCGGGGAATGCCTTTTGGAGAACCTCATGCATCTGCTCGAAGAAACTTCCGTAAGTTTTCAGATACTGATCAAGTCCCCCGCAGTCCTCGATGTAGACGAACCCACCCCGCTTGATGAATTCTCGAACCTGGTCAATCTCGCGGTCGCCGATGGGGAATCGATAATGTCCCGTGATAAAGAAGACGGGACTGTCGAACAGCCCCTTGTCGCCGAGTTTCACGATTTGCGGCCTGTCGGAAATATCGAGGCCCTGCTTGTTCCTTAGAGATTCGAGCAGGTTGGGCAGAAACTGCTCCTCGTGGGCAAGCATCTCCCCTCTTGCATGGTGGTAACTGCCACCTTCGTATTTGATGTAGGCAAGGGAGAAGTTTTTACCGGGCACATCGGTCGCGAGGATAGGATCGGATTGGGCGAGGAGGGCGGGGGCTAGTGCGCAGCACGCAAGGAGGGCCGCAACAAGGCGGCACGATCCTTTCGATCCGGTCGTGCTGATGGTGTCCGGCACGAAAAACCCATGTTCATTCATCCTTGTTTTCATAACATCCTCCACCTCCTTCTGGCCAGAAGCTCCGTACCATAGCAAGCCAGGCACGCGGCCAGGAGCCACCCCCGGTGCCAAAGCGGCTTGCGGATTTCGGTGACCGAGGCTTCGTTTTCCAGTGTATCCGATCTGCTCCAAGTCAACGGTATCCGGTTCCTGATCAGTTCTCCGCCAGTCATCTCGGCTAGTTTCCTCATTTTTTCCTCATCGGGAGGCATGGGGTTGAACTCGCCCGGCGACGACTGCTTCTCAACGGAGAGGAGATGCTCGCTTCCCAACCCCTTTTCATCCTTCGCGATCAGGATCCAGTCACCCGTCTGATCCGGGGTCCATACCGCTTCCCAGATCCCGTCGGTACCGGCGTTTTTCAATTCGCATGGCTGCGTTTTCTGATCGGGGCCTTCAACGGATAGGGAGGGAACGGATTCCGGATTCGCTGCACGGATGCGGATGGTGACAGGGAGTCCCTGAATTGATCCGATGGGCGGATGGTCAAAAACGGGTGCGTTCCGGCGCGTCCGCACCAGCCAGTTGAGCAGATCCTGCCAGAAGATTTCGGCCTCCCCCGATTGCGATGGTTGCGAGAGTTTCCAATGCCAGAGGCTATCGGTTGCCAGCACGCAGGACTGACCCGATCCGTATTGCTGGGAGGCCATCAGGATCGCGGGTTTCCCAGTGTCGGGGTTGTTATCCCTGGAATGGACCGCCAGCACTTCGGCTCCCGGTTTCTTATCCTTGAAGAGTTGATAATTCACGAATTCGGGTGAAGCCATTCCGGGTTTTGCTGGGAATTCATCGGTGAGGCGCATCCGTTCGGTCGGGATACCGGCGTCCTGACCATTGCGCACCGAGATGGAAGAGAACATCCTTTTCCATTGGGTGGTTTTTTTCGACAGGGATGGATCCGGGGGGGTGTTGTAGAAGGAGACTGGAAGGACTTTTTCAAGGGGAGAGCCGGCAAATCCGCCCTTGTCACCGCAATCCGTTGCCATGACCAGAAGGGACCCGCCATTGCGCACGAATTTTTCCAATGCCTGCTGTTCTTTCCCGTTGAGTTGTGAGGAGGAAACACCATCGAGGATGACCACATCAAGTTTCTCGAGTTCGTCATCATGAAAGTTCGTCCCGACGGCTTCCGGCGAGGATCCAAAGGCTTCGATGTCGGTTTTTCTGGCAAGGTGGAAAGCGGAGCTCATCCGGAACTTCGGATCCTCCCTGAGGATTCCGGCGAGAAAGCGGTATCCCCAACCCATCGCGCCCTGATAGTAGAAAATCCTCACGCTCTGGTTGTCGGAAACCAGCACGGTTGCCCGTGCGGTGGTCTTGGTGCCGTCATCTCCCTCCAGGGTCATCTCAAACGGAATCCGTCCTGTTTCGTCCGCCTGCACCCCTGTGCTCCAGATGATGGTCCGATCACCCTTCCCGAGTGTCAATTTCTCCTGAGCGATCACGTTTCCTTTCTTGCTGAGTGTCACCGTGACAACACGGTTGCGGTCTGAGAAGGAACGGATTACGGAACGCCAGGTGAAGGATGTTTTTTGGACCACATTGCGGGGGATCTCGATTTCACGCACATCCATTGTTCGCCGGGTCGTGGTGAGATTGCCCGCAGGCAGGAAGTAGACCGGTGAATTTGCGGAAATGGCTTTATTGACGAAATCGGTCTCATTCCGAGTCGACTGGGTGTCGAATCCATCCGTCAGGCAGACAACGGCGCCCCATCCTCCCTGCGGAGCCTTTGCGAGGACCTCCCCCAGCGATTGGTATAAATAGGTGTTGGCGGGGCCGCTTTCCCCGGCGAGCGCCGCATCAAGGCTCCTTTCAGGGGAGAGCGTCGTGGAAAAACGGAAATATTCAATTTTTGGGAAAGTTTTCAACGCCTCTTTCTCGAGGTTACCCCAGCGGGCCGCCGCATCCTCCAGCCTGGTCTTGTTCCGTTGATCCGGAACACCCATGCTTGGGGATCGGTCCACGAGAACTGCAAGCGGTCTTTTGGAGGAATCGTCGGTGTGGGTGCGTTCGATGCGTGTCGGTGCGGCCAGAAAGAGCATCAGTGCCAGCCAGAGAAGGGTTCGCAGTATTGTGAGGATCACCCTTCGTGCCGAAGTCAACGCAACCAATGTTCTTTGGTGACTGTAAACAATGATCACGATTCCCAGCAGGGCGAGCAGGCTCCAGAGCGGCCACGCAAGCGCGGATGGAAGTGCGCTCATCGGGCCCGTTCCGAACCATATGACTGTCTCTTCGTGCCTCATGTTCTTGATTTTGATTTATTACAAGCCGGTCAGGGAGTCACTGGTGACTTTTTTTCCTCTTTGTAATCGCGTGAAAGCCTCTTGAAATAGTCGGAAACTATCTCCTCGTAGCCTTGTGGCACATCTTCCGGAGTGAATTGCTCAATATACTCTTGGCGGGTAAAGTCCTTGTTTTCGCTCAAGAGGACAAGAATACGGTCCAAAGCTTGAATCATGTCAGGAGCCGTCGCCGTCACGTAGCCGGCATGAAATTCCGTGAAGGAGGGATTCTTATCCCGTAGGCCTGAATCCAAACCTGCTGACCCCACCTGGCCCTGTTGGCCCTGTTGGCCCTGTTGGCCCTGTTGGCCCTGTTGGCCCTGTTGGCCCTGTTGGCCCTGTTGGCCCTGTTGGCCCTGTTGGCCCTGTTGGCCCTGTTGGCCCTGTT
>JBEAOJ010000192.1:0-2927 GCA_041164985.1 Verrucomicrobiota bacterium
CCGACAGCCGCACTGACTGCAGGAACGCGCAGGTTTTCCAGCGTGGCCTGATAGATTCGTGCCAGATAGACGTCCCCGGTGACCTGGAGCACATTCTCGGCCTTTTCGGTCAACTCCGTCACTTCCGCCACCAGTGTGTGAAGTTTGCGCGCGAGGTTGGCAAACCTGCGCGATGAGAGAATGTTCCTTGTCAGGCGCGCCTTCCTGACGAGTTCGTACATCCGCGGGAGTTCATCGTTGAGCAGTTGGTCGTAATAGCGGAACTCGAGTAACTGGGCGTTGGCCACCTCGATGATGTCGGCCACGTCGGAATCGTTGCGCGGTTCATGGATGAAGGCCCTGTCCCAGGTCACAATAACCAGATCATCGTCATAGTAGGAGAAACTCTGCCGTAGCAGATCGGCGCGGGCTTTCTCCGAGAGACTTCTGTGTTCTCCCGTGAGGATGGGGACGAGGTCGATCCTCCCGGCAAGATCCGCACCGATAACCGGCTCGCTCCATTGATCCACCACCGCGATCAGATGATCCTCCTGGAGAAGGCTGCTGGTGGGTCTTTGCAGTGCGGATCCAAGATCTGTGCGGAGTCGATCAAGGATGTGACGCCAAGGACTTCCCTCGGATGCCGCACCGATCAACCGATCCACCTCGTTGGTGAAGTCCGTGAATTCCTCCCAACTCATCCCGGTCGCCGGGACTCTGATCGAGAGCGAGGCCACGCCGAAATCATACAGGCGCGCGGTCACGGGGCAGGAGAGGGGAGTGTTCCCCACCATGAGTGTCAGCGGATCGAGGGAGATGTGGACGGGAGGAACCTCGAAGCTGATCGCCTTGGCAGGGGCCGAGATCAGACTGCTCCTGACTGCCGCTCCCCTGCCGCGCTGTGACCAGAGTGATTCGATCCATTTCAGGTCGATCGAATAGGCGATATCAAAGAGCCTTAGGGCGATGACAGCCCCTGATTGGACGCGTAGCTCTGCCATAATGTCGGGAATCGATGCCCGATTCCCGACCTCAACCTAAGGCAGCACCGGTGGAAGGGCAACCCCTGCGGATCCGGTATTGGGCCTGGCAAGGGGCGGGAGTGTAACTGACTGACGGATATCCCTTTCCGAGAGGCCGAGATCCAGTCGAATGCTTCCGGAAGGTGGAACCCATTGTTTCAGGTCGGGGTGCCAGTATCGGAGAGTCTCGGCTGGAACATGAATCGTGGCTTTGGATGATTCGCCCGGCTTGAGTTCCATGCGCTGGAACCCGCAGAGTTGACGCAGCGGGCGCTGGGTTTCTTCCTCGGGAAGCCCCAGATAAAGCTGGAGAACCGTGGCGCCCTGCCGTTTCCCAGTATTCTTCACGATGACGGTGACCTGGAGACCGTCATCCGAGACAAATGCTTCCATGCCCGAAAGCTCGAATGATGTGTAGCTCAACCCGTATCCGAATGGAAAAAGAGGAGTCTTTCCCATGCGGTCATAGCCACGGTAGCCGTAGAAGATGCCCTCATGGTAGTCCACCACGGGCCACTCCTTACCCTCCGGGAAAGTTCCCGGGTAATGGCGGAACGCGGGGTTCTCATCGATCGTTCGGTCGAAGGTGCAGGGAAGATGACCCGAGGGATTGGCATCACCGAAGAGCACCGAGGCGAGTGCCGTCCCCGCTTCCTGTCCGAGATACCATGTCTGAAGCACCGCGGGCACCTTGCCGATCCACGGCCGCATATCGACACCGGCCCCGCCGCTCAGCACCACGATGGTACGGGGATTCGCTTCGCAGACCTGCTTGATGAGAAGTTGCTGGCTGATCGGAAGGGCAAACCCCCGGTCGAATCCCTCTCCCTCGACCTCCGGCGTCAGGCCTACGCAGACCACGGCGGCATCGGCACTCTTGGCAGGGAATGTTCCGGTCGCCTCATCGGCCACGGGAATGATCTTCACGGAGACCCTCCCGCTCCCGCGCCCCACCTCGCTGGCGGTGATTTTCAGGGGAATGCGGCTCCCTTGTTCAAGGGTCATGACATAGCTGTCGGGATTACCGAGTTCGCGGTCTCCGAGGCGGATCTCCGGATGTCCCTCGGCGACAAGTTCGTAGATCCCTCCCTGTGGAACCTCGATTTCGGCATCCCATGTGATCCGTGCCTCGCGCCCCTTGGGGACATCCTCCGGGGGGGAGTTCTTTCCCCATGAGATCCCGATCGTCCGTTCCGTCGAGGTGGTGACCCTGGTGAAGTTGGGTTGGTCGATGCTCGTCATCTTCCTGATGCCGGTGATCCTCGGGGGGATGGGAACATGCTTGCCGTATTCGAGAAAGTCGAAGACCGAGAAGGGCTTCTTGGCACGGATCGGCGCGTAGAAGACCTCCGTTCCCTCAGGCAGTGCCTTGCGGATTCCCTCCAAAAAGCTGACCTTCCTGAATGGGGTGACCCCGCCGCTTCCTCCACCCACCGCCGGGGTGTCCTGGGCATTGGGACCATAGACGACCACGCGATGCATCTTTGCCTTGTCGAGCGGAAGGAGCGAGGGATCATTCTTGAGCAGAACGATCGACTTGGTCGCCACTTCAAGGGCAAGGGCAGAGTTGGCAGGGGAATCGAGAGGCAGGTCCTTCCTGAGCTGTTCCCTGTCGAGGAAACCCATCGAGACGGCCATGCGCAGCAGCCTGCGGACCGCGTCGTCGATCCGCCCGCTCGAAAGCCGTCCCTCCCGTAGCGCCTTGGTGACGCTTTCCTTGGTCACGCGGTAGGCCATCGGCATTTCCAGGTCGAGTCCCCTGGCGATCGAGTCCACGGAGTCTGTCGCCCACCAATCCGACATCACAAGCCCGGGGAATCCCCATTCCTTCTTGAGGATCTCCTCCTGCAACTGCTTGTTGGAGGTGCTGGGGAAACCGTTGAGCTTGTTGTAGGCCGACATCACCGACCAGACTCCACCGCTCTC